>CAYUSG010000123.1:0-11482 GCA_964447355.1 uncultured Paenibacillaceae bacterium | reverse complement strand
TGATCAGAGTTCGCATTGAGCTTGATTTGACTAAACAGATTCCCCATTAAATCAACATGTGTTATAAAACTCTCAATGGTATCGAAGCGTTTGGCTGAGCTTTCCAATTCGTCTAGCGTCTCTGCTATCATTTCTTTGTGCGTTGTATACGGCTGTTTATCATCTGTTTCAACATATTTGTCATAGAAGCTTTCACGCATCACACGTATGGCCTTTACAGGCTTCATGCTCATCATATCCTTAATTAAAGCTATCCGTTCAACAATCTTCTCTTTCTGAAATTCAGGTATTCCTTCTAATGTTTTCAAATGAATTAACGGGTATTTCTTCCTGCTGCTGCTCTCTGATCTATGAATATGCTGCATTCCTCTATCCCGATTAATATACATGGAAGGCAAGACACCTTCGACAGCCTCGAAATGTCTATGATCCAAAGCTAGCCTTAAGTGATCAATCAGAGGTTTTACAAAGCTTTGTTCGTAAAACGACTCCCCTATATGGCTCACCGAAAATGGCATTGCCTGTGCAATGAGTTGCTCGAGCATAGCCCTGCTGCTGCTAGACGTACGATATAGAATGGCTATGTCACTATAACTGCGGCCAGCGTCAAGTTGCATCTTAATATGATCTATGATCACTTCGGCTTCTTCGTCGGTATTATTCGGCCTCAGATAATACGGTGTACCTTCACCCGTGAGTGAGGCTTTAAGCGTCTTCTCCTTACGATGCCGGTTATGCTTTATAATCGCATTCCCTAACCCAACAATACTTGGAATGGATCGATAGTTAATATCCATCGTCACCACTTTTGTATTTGGAAATTGTTTATCGAATTCCATAATGTAATCATATTTTGCCCCGTTGAACGAATAGATCGTTTGGTCAGGATCACCCACTACGAATAAATTACGATGGCCGCTCACTATCATTTTCACAAGTTCATATTGAAGAGCATTCGTATCTTGAAACTCATCAACGGCCACGAATTTAAATCGGTCTATCAAACTTTGCAATAAACCCGGTGATCGCTTCAGTAAACGGTACGCTTCAAGCAGCATATCGTCAAAATCAAGATAATGATTCCTGGTTCTCCAAGCTTCATACTGGGTCAATACGTCATGCAGCTCTTTGTCTTTATGATGTTCTGGGCCATCAACATTCAATTTATAATTGGATATATAGGCTTGTACCGTTTCAGCAGGATACTTATCCTTTAGCCCAACTTCCTTTAGAATTTGTTTGATGAGAATACGTTTCCTATCTTCTCTAAGCACCTGTTGATCATAACCTTGGCTTTTCAACACCTTAAAAAAGAACGCATGGAATGTGCTGGCAGTAATGCGGCCAGCTTCTGACTTCGTAAGACCAGGCATTCGTGAAATTCGATCCTTCATTTCGTCTGCCGCTTTCTTGGTAAATGTGACCAGCAGTATGTTCTTTGGTGATACCTGATGTACTGAGATTAAATAGGCTGTGCGGCTGGCGATAAGTGTGGTCTTGCCTACTCCCGCTCCGCTTAAGGTTAAGATGGGACCTTGGTAATGCCTGATTGCTTCAATTTGTGGTGCATTAAGGGAAATCCCTTTGGCTTCTAACGCCCTGAAGAATCTTTCATCTTGATCTGAGGCCGTGACCAAAGTATGACTTGTGATACTGCTGGCCATGTCGGCCAGTGGAATGCTCTTCTTGGCGGCATAAGGTGTTTTAAAGAATAATGAGTTGTTCATCGCAATCTCCGAGTCTCCTATTTGATTTTCATATTATACCACTTTGTGCAGAAAAAAAGAGAGTACCCTTTGCGGCACTCTCCTTCAGTTTACTTGATTTTGAACTTCGGAATTTCTCTGTGAAGCGTTTCAGATACGTCTGCCAGACGGTCCGTTGACGTCGCCACTTCTCGCATTACTTCGGCTTGTGAATCCAGAATTTGGCGCATCGTTTCAGCATGTGTTGCTGCCTGTTCACTTAATGCTGTATTGGACATCATCGTAGCTTTAAGTTGATCGTTCTTGTCCCCGATTTCCCTCACGATCTGACTCACTTGCTGCATGTGTTGACTAATATCCATGGTGGACTGTTCAATTGACTTAAACGCCAGCTTTGACGAATGAAACACTTCATATTGCTGGCTGGCCAGTTGCTCCGTTTCTCTTATATCTGCAACAGCCCGCTGGACTTTATCGCTGGTTGCAATGATAGCTTCTTCGATTTCTTCAGCTGATTGTGACGCTTGTACAGATAATTTCCTAATCTCACCCGCAACCACAGCAAAACCTTTCCCATGTTCTCCTACCCTTGCAGCTTCAATGGCCGCATTTAAGGCAAGTAAGTTGGTTTGTTCAGAAATGCCCTTAATCGCACTCGTAAATTGTTCGACCCGCTTCATCTGTTCGTCTAAGGCTTGAATATTACCAGATAAAAGTTTGGAAGTCTGAAGCCCCTTCTCAGACGTTTCTTCGAGCATTTCTATCGAGGCTGCAGCCTCTTTATTCACAACATTGGATTGATCAATTGATTGATCAACATGCTGCGTTACCTGACTAACCACTTCAATAGACTCGGTGAAGCCATCCACTACACTTGCCATTTCCAGCATTCTCTGAGACTGTTGTTCAATTAATGTCAGAATGACGTTAATTGATTGCCCCATACGCTCGGACTCGATCGATGCTTTGTCTGAAACTTGTACCAGCATAGAGGACGCTTCATCGACCCGCTTGGATATTTCTACATTAGAACGTACCATTTGCAGCAATTCGTTGGACATATGATTAAAATGTTTACCCAACTGTTCGATCTCATTATGGTTATCGTCATTGACCTGTACTTTTTGCGTTAGATCCCCTTTGGAGAGTTGGCCCATGGCTTCATTAATATGCTCAATGCGTTGTGTGATACTCTTAGAATACAGGCTGGCTACCATAAATCCAATGATCGCAAGCAGCAGACCCACACCAATGTACAATGCAGTTATGCTGTTCTTTCTTTCATTTAATCCTGCGATCGTCAGCTCGTTCTGCTGCTTCACCCCTTCAATCGCACTTTGGATATTCAGAATTTCATTCTTCGGTGCGGTAACAATTAACTTCCACCCCGTTAATTCATTCGTCACAAAATACCCTATCATCTCGGTCCCATCTATTTCATATCTTAATTCACCTTTGTCAGCTTGATACACCGGATCAAGGAATGCAAACTGTTCTTTAATATTTTGACCTAATTGATCTTGCCACTGTGGATGCGCAAGCAACACGCCATTCTGATCGAGCAGAAAAGCAAACCCTGCTTCCCCAATCTCAATGCCTGTAACCATCGCTGATATGTTGTCCAATGAAAAATCCATGGCGGCTACACCTACTAATTCATCATTAATAGATACGGCCTTCCCTAGACTCATAATAGGTTTTCCTGTAATTGCGTCAATGTAGGGGTCTGTCCAAATATAGTCATCTGGTGACTGCACTGCATCTTGATACCATGGACGAGAGGTCGGATCAAATGCTGTAAAATCAAAATCATCCAACGGTCCAATATACATCGCCTTATCTGGTGTGCCTATGTAAGCAAATTGAATCTCTTTAATCCCCTCAACAATATTGGCAAAATAAGGGGTTAAGGAGCGATTGATACTTTCCTTATTGTGTGGTGGTAATATAGCAAACGGGGTTCCTTCGTAGTTTCCTTGGGGAATATTGTTGTGTGATGCTAGAATTTCCAGCTTTTCATTACTTTCGATCGTTTTCAGGATTTCCCTCATTTTATTCAGGAAAATAGAGAAGCTTTGGTCCGCCTGAACATTGATTTGCTCAAGATTACCTATAATCGTCTTTTCACTTTGATCGCTTAACGATTGAATAATACCTTGTGTATCCTCTAGGTTAGAAGACATATTCGCTATCATCTGATTGTAACTAATTAGAGCAATGGCAGAACAAATAACGACTGATACAATAACGAGAATAGATATAGAGCCTTTAATAGATAGATTTCTAAAAAAGTTCAAAAGCTTCATCCCCTGACGTCTAATGTGTAGATAAACGAATCCACTTCATACCTGCAAGACATCGATGTATATATGTCCATTATAAATTATAGTTCTATTGGACCTATTTGACAACAAATATGGGGATACAATCATGCGTCTGTAGAATTAAGAAATAAATTCCCCCTGATTTGAATCCATTTCATAAATCTAAATTGCAAGAATAAATGCAACAACTCACGATAACCATAATTTGCAGGTTTAGGCGATTAATTTTAACTCTTCGTGGTACGCATCATCTGGAGAACGGTATCCTAGTATTTTTCTAGGGAGCGTGTTACACCAGTTCTCGACATAGGCGATGATGGATTCATCAATGTCATCAATAGATTTCCCCTTGGGTATGAACCTCCGAATGAGTCCGTTGTGGCGTTCATTCGTACCCCTCTCACTTGAAGTGTAAGGATGAGTGTAATACACTTCTTGGTCGGAATCTAGCGCATGGTTCAATTCACTGAATTCGGAACCGTTGTCCGCAGTGATCGTTTTAAAGACTTTAGAGAATGCAGAGCCATAGGATTGTTTAAGTGCTTGGAGAGCTTGTTTCACACATTCTGCTGTCTTCTGGTTAATCTTAAGAATGTGCTCGTTACGTGTCTTGCGTTCTGTTAGGGTGAGAAGGGCAGCTCCCTTCGTCCGAGAACCTAGTACGGTATCAATTTCCCAGTGTCCGAATTCCTCACGCTCGTTAATATGCCCTGGGCGCTGCTCGATACTAGTTCCGAGCACCTTCTTATGCTGACGTGTGCGTTTCTTTTTTGTACTTCGTGACACTTTCATGGGGAGATCGATATTCTTCACAGGAAGCATACCCAAGTCGATATAATGATACAGTGTTTTCGTGCAGACCAACTCACCTTCAAAGCGTTTCTGAGCCTTCACATAGCCACAGATCGCATCAGGTGACCAATGATGCTGTTGCATCTTTTCTACAGCAAAGTGGATGAACGCTGAGGCTTTAGCAAGCTTGTACTTGGCTCCACAGCGTGAACGATTCTTTTCGTAGACGGCCTGACCCGTATCAGGAAAATAGACAGTATGTTCTGTTAGATCCGATCGCCTCTGTGTGACGCTGCCTCGTTTAAGCTCACGCGAGATTGTGGATTTATGGCATCCGATTTCATCAGCAATAGCCTGGAGTGTTTTACCTTGCTTGTGCAGAGCTTGGATTTGACCACGATCAAATGCTGTGAGATGTGTAAAAGTTCGTTTCTCTGTGTTATGATGGGAGTGAGCCATTGGTAATACCTCCTGTTATGGATTGGTTTGGTAGACCTAATCCTTACATCGGTATTACCGTGGCTTTTATTGACATTTACTTGTTGCATTTAATTTTACAATGAACCTCCATTTCATAAATAACAATTCAGCGGATTGCTTCATAACACATTATAAAATGGATTCATGTAACAATTTATATAATTTGGGCTTTCATTCGAAAATATATTCTCATCGCAGTAAGCACAAGCCCAATGATGAAAACCGTTGCCAATAAAATCATCGCGGCTGGGAAGAGGCCAAAGGTATCTTTTATCTCCGAACTGTTATCTTGAAGTGTCGGAACCACAAAGAATAACCAGCCGATACCGAGAACAGGTATCCATTGCGGGACTAATCGCAGACCAAATCTCCAAACGGGGAACTGGATACGTCTGTCTGTCCATTGTTTACTCCGCCGTATGCCTCTGATTCCCAAAGCCAAATACAATATAGTTATTGCACCAAGCGAGTAGTCAATGATTTTGGGTGTAGACGACTTTAGTTCGGGTTCGTTTCCCTCAGTTAATTGTATGATACCAGAACTCATCTCGTATGCATGTTCGAGCGTAGGAGTGAAACTATTGAGTAAGACTTCAACTGCATACCCGCTGCTAGGAACCATATCCATCTGGGTTTGGAACGTAGACAATGCACCGCTGTGTGAAATACGTGCCGGTTTAACGTTCTGACTGCTTAGCGACCAGCCTAGTCCGTACTTTTCACTTCCCGGCTGCGGTGAATATGAGGATTCCAATAAGGGCTTTGATAATAATGGTTCGCCTAATTGATTCTTCCCATCATTCATGTGCATCGCAAGCCATTTCCCCATATCTGATGCTGTGGATACAACCCCTCCTGCTCCCACGAACATCTTCTCCAGCTCAGTCCAAGGTATTGCAGATCCATATGCTGTTACGTAACCCTTCGAAAGTCCCGGCACAGGATCTTCGGAGGTTACAGCATTCAATGTGTCATTCATCCCTAGTGGCGCAAAAATCTTCTGCGCAACATAGTCTGAAAACTCAATACCGCTCACTCGTTCTACTAAATAAGCTAAGAGCCAGTAATTCGGATTGCTATAAGCATATTTCTCACCAGGATCCGACTGAAGCACCCAAAGGTTGACGACCATCATTGCCATTATAACAAAACAAGTTATCTTCATACGCGCAAAGTTGGACCCCATTCTTAGTTCAATATTTTGGTGATATAGTTTTAGTATTGCTTGAATGCATCTATTAATGCACCAAAATAAGTAAAAAAGGACCCTGTATTCGTTACACGAATGATAGGCCCTTGACACATACTTCCGTTTTCAGTTGGTCAAATCTGAGCTTTTGAATGCATCAATTCCGAATCAAGTGGCGGAAGATTGTCTGCTCTTAACGATGCTTTCAATCTCACTTTTGAGCAGCAAGTACCGATGAACACTTCTTACGATAGGTACCTTTGTAAGTTTATGTTTATCGACATATACTTTCATTTCATCTTTCGTTAAGCCAAGCGAACGTCCCGCTTCAGTTAAAGTTAAAACCACTTCATCGCTAGTTGCATTAAACGTCTTCTTAATTTTCTGATTATAATCTTTAAAACCTTGCATGGAACCCGTCCTCTCATCCGTACTCTAAGCCGCTAATCTGGTCTGTTGGATTGTTGGTTTTTCTTATGCCGCTTGACTTCTTCATTGGAAGACATCAGTATGGGAAGGAGCTTCTTACTGCTTATCATAGGCGAATCACATTGTGCGCAGACAGGTTCTTCTTCGAATGAAAAACTGGCTCTGATCCAACCATTGCAGTCTGCACGGACACAAGACCAAATCATCGTCGTTTCTTCAGGCAAATTGACTAGTGGTTTCCCCCAAGAATTATACAATATATCTTCCCCCCTATAAAAAATCCCCAAACTTGGTTTGGGGAACATTCTATCTTCTTAAAGTTTTACTACATTCTCAGCTTGTTGTCCTCGATTACCTTGAACAATGTCAAATTCCACTCGTTGACCTTCGTCCAATGTTTTGAAGCCTTCGTCAACAATAGCGCTAAAATGTACGAATACATCTTGACCGCCTTCTACTTCAATAAATCCAAATCCTTTTTCTGAGTTAAACCATTTTACTGTACCTGTTTGCATTACAACACCTCCAAAATTTACATGAGTCTTTTATCGTCGTCCATAGAAAATAAAAAATTCACATATTGCACAAGGTTTATAATCAAAATATCAACCTTCAGCAATATGTGAATTAAGGTTAAAATCCTAATATATCTATTATAGCTTAGTTCGTAATAATAAGCAAGCTTTTGACGCCAGTCTTTGAATAAAATCGATCATAACGCTATAATGAGGCCCGTTATAGTTTGAAATACTCGATCTGCTTATTTAGTTTCGCAGACTGATCCCTCAGAGTTACCGAAGAAGCGGCAATTTCTTGCATTACGGCCGTCTGTTCCTGTATGGAGTCGAACACACCTTTGGTGCCTGTATATATTTTGGATGCAATCAAGGCAACATCTTGAGCTTCATGAAAGGCCGTCTCTACTTCATGGGCTTGATCCGTGACCATCGATGCGATGTGATCTACGGTCTTTGCAACTTTGTCCGCCTCGCCGATAATCCTATGCAGCGCTGAAGAGGCCGCTTCGCCATGAGCTGATTCTTCGCTCGCAACAACATATTGTTCTGAAATTTTGTTCACCGCGTTGCTAACTTCAGACTGAATTTGGTTGATCAGCCGGTTAATATTGTCCACAGCCTGAGAGCTTTGTTCGGCCAACTTCTTCACTTCACCCGCAACAACCGCGAAACCTCTGCCTTGCTCGCCTGCTCTCGCGGCCTCGATGGATGCGTTGAGTGCAAGCAAATGGGTCTGGTTAGCAAGCTCACCCACGACTGCGGAAATGTCGCCAATTTGGTTCGCGTTGTCTTCCAAGCTTTGAACGGCATGGATGGATTCTTGATTTAATGCGGCTAGTCGTTGCATCCCTTCAACCAACGATTGAATGGCCTTGGTATTCTCCTCGATAGTGTCCGTCATTTCCCCTGACATCTCTTGCGCTGAATGGGCCATGTTATTAATATTTTGCGTCAATCTTGTTACTTGTTCAACGGATGCATACATCGCTTCCGAAGACCTGGATTGCCGCTCAGCACCTTGGGATATATCTTCGACAGTTGCTGTAATCCGCTCTATATGGGAAGCCGCTTGTTCGATGGCAGTTCTTAATTCACTCACCTGTAAGTCCGTTACTTTATAGTTCACTGAGATTTCGTTAATGATTTCTCTTAACCCTTCAATCATTTTAGCAAAAGATAAACCTAGCGCCCTTATTTCATCATCCGATGACGTCGGCATCACCTGGACTTGCAAATCTCCCGACGAAGCTTTGTTAGCTGCGTTCGTCAGATGCAACAACGGCTTGACAAGCCATCTAGCAGCAATCCACCCGAGCAGACCTGTCCAGACAACGCCTAAAGCAAGCGTCATCAAAGTGAACAACCATCCCGGAATAAAGTCTTCGAACATCCCTTGCAGTTTAAAAATAAAAAAAGCACTCGTCCCATAAGTTACCACGGAAACCGCAGCAATGCCCAGCACCATTTTCTTCACTATACTAAACTTGGGTCTTCCCATGTCGCTGGTCCCCCATTCTTAATCCGTAGTTCATAGATGATATATAATGTTGATCATACCAAGAATGGGCAGGACATGCTGTGATATTTGTCACAGACATTCTTTAGGATGAACCATACGCTTTAATGATGCGGTAACAGAGTTTGAGGATATTAGGCACCGTATGTATGTTTTCTTTAAGATATTTGAGCGCAGAACGGTTACCTCGTCGCGTGTTGCATTCGCTGCACGAAGCCATTAAATTACGGGGCAAATCTGATCCGCCCTTACTCGACGGGATAATATGATCTACTGTAGTAGCAGGATTTCCACACCACATACAGGTGTAACGATCCCTCTTCAATGCAGCCTTTCGGTAACCTGGAAACGCAAATGGATTATATAGTAGTTTAATTGTCTGATCGTCAATCCACACAGCACGAGCCCGGTTAACCTCCCGCCAAGCTCGATCAAGCACACATGGGGTTAGTTCTTGTCCATCCACATTAAGAACCCTGATCATTGTATATTCCCCCTAAATCACGAAGTAATAGACCATAGGGGCGGGCAGAAGAATGATTTAGACCTTTGCAAGTTGTTCACGATCAGGTGCTAGCGGAGTTTGTTCCAGCCACCCTTGTTTAATCATCAGTTTCGCTCCTGCTTCTGCATACAAACCGATTTCTGCTAATAAACGACCATATACGACATGAAGGTCATGTCTCTGACTCCCAGATAGAGATGCCCCATAATTAAAAATTCCCAACGCATTCATCCCAATAACATGGAAAAGCATTAATTTATCTGAAAAAGGCGGTACGGTGGAATTCATTACGTCATGGTCCCAAGACATCGGGGCAGGTAAGCTTTCCTTTTCGAGAACACTGTCAAAGACCTCCTTCTGCTTGGCTGCGATTTGTTTACCGCGATTGAAGTAGGCTTTGATTTCTTTAGATTGAGCCACTTGACTGAAACCCATAATCAATGCTTTACCTATTGCGTTGGTTTGAATATTCGAGAATAAATGAGTGATCTCCAAAGCATTCAAAGGTCTTGTGTCACCAATAAAGCCAGCCAAAAAGCTATTCGATTTAACAAAATCCACCTCATTAGAAAAAGAAATATAAGGTGCTCTGATAAACACTCCTTTGGACAATGAGATATCCGCGACTTTATTATAAAGCTCAGTTAAAGATGCAATGCACTCAGACATAAAATCACGAACATCCGAACGAGCAATATTGGGCAAGGCAATCGTATATAAACTAAATCCGCTTTTCGTTGTCTGATGAAGATAATTCAAGAAAAATGAATCCGAATACAGCCTCGGAGCATCGAGATTTACATCCGTATTTAATGCAAACCCAACGGGAATGGGAAATTTCTCATGCTTGAATATCTCTGTTACCGTCGATACATGTTTCTTCGATAAAGATAATGCGTATTCAAGCACTTCTTTAATCTCTGCATCCTCAACATGCTGACAGAAGGATTGAAGCACACATACAGACATAGAATTCCCCATATAAGTACCCCAAAGATTGGCTATTTCAGCAGAGGTTAATCGGATGTTGTGATCACTCATTTGCTTGTTTGAAGTCATATTTAACGCTCCCCTACATTGTTTATTTTAACTTGCCTCCAATTTCAGATTTTTAGTCACTATTTAATAAATGTGGTGTTAGGGATATAAGTAAAGAGGCTGTCCAAAAAGTCAGTGTAAACTGACCTTTGGCGGCCCCTGTTCCATATTTATCTAAAAAAGCTCACAAAAAAATCGTCCGATCTAGTAAAATGTAAGTAACGACACAAACACCCTAGGAAAGGACGATTTTTTATGAGCAATCAAATGATTACTAATGAAGATTATACCACTCAAATGACACTTCTTCCAGAGTTAGAGGAAAAAGAGAAACCCAAAAGACAATTATCCCCTACGTTCAAACCTTATGACAACCGTCAAATTCAAGTTATTTATGATATTGAAGCACATATACCTGATCAACACGTTGCGCGTGTGGTAGATGAATTGGTGGAAGCTGTACCGGAGGAGCAATTGTTTTCGCATTATAAAGGTGGCGGCAGAAGTTCGTTTCACCCCAAAATGATGCTTAAAATCATCTTGTTTGGTTATTCTCAAAAGGTCTATTCCTGCCGAGGCATCGAGAGACTGACCACAGAAAGCCTCCCCGCCATGTGGCTAGCAGCTATGCAACAACCCGATTTTCGTACGATCAATGAGTTCCGAGGGGAACGCATGAAAGACTTGATGGACGAGCTCTTTGAAACCTTGATTCTAAAGCTGATCGAAGAAAAATATATCTCTATGGAAAACTACTTTTTGGATGGCACTAAGATTGAGGCCGATGCCAATAAGTATTCTTTCGTATGGAAAAATTCAACGACCAAACTCGAAGCAAAATTAAAGGAGAAAATTCAAGAGACACTGCAGCACATTCATGAATTGACCCAACTAGAAGCTGGAACAAAAGCCAATACAGAGACCCGTAAGGAAAAACGCCAAGAACGCAGTCAGTGGAAGAAGCCTTTACAACTGATTCGAGCGA
>CAYUSG010000122.1:0-11490 GCA_964447355.1 uncultured Paenibacillaceae bacterium | reverse complement strand
TGTTAATGCTGTGATACACATGCTCCATTGCAACAAACTCTTCTTCCTGAAACATGACCCACTCAGCATTTTCTACATCATAAGCGACTTTTCCTGCTAATACCGTTTCTTTCACTTGGTCGTTCTTCACATAAATCCCCCTCCCTTAATCCATGAGGAATTGGAGTTCAATGCCTTCTGCATCAATCGTCAAATTACGGTTATCGAGCATCCACAAATCGTCTTCTTTCATATAAAACACAAGGTCTCCCGTTTTAATGTATATCGCATCCTTGTGATCATGTGGAGATTCCTTTAAAATCCCCAGCATATAAGGCTCAGGTCCCCCGCTGGCATACCGGGGGTAAATGCGAATATAATCACCCGATGCAAAATCCCATTCATGCTTCAAACAGTGTACGGCTTTGTCCGTAACCTTAATGTTCATATGAAGACGTCTCCTCCTAAGTTATTGTTCAAAATAAGACTTGATTTGGCTTATATGATGTTGATTATGCCACAAACAGAATCCAAGGTATTGGTTCAAAACTTTAGAACCCGTTACAGGATGAACAAACGTTCTATTCCATTGGTCACCTGACATGCTCTGAAGTAAGGTCACCCATCTGCCTAATATAGATTGCAGCAAAAGCATCGAATCTTGGATATCATGTTGACTCTCATCAACCATATCCGCCCAGCGCGCTTCATCATATGGCTTTATGATCGGGTTGTCCTCACTTAACGCTAACTTGAAATGCAAATAACTATTCATATTTGCATCAGCAATATGGTGTACAAGCTGTTTCACCGTCCATGCTTGTTCACGAATCGGCATTTCAAGCTCTCTGACAGCTCTATTTTTCAATATTTCCCTTAAGTTATTTGGAATATTCTGAAGTTCAACAATCCAGTTTTTAATGTGTGCCTCAGAAACGTCTTGCACTGGCTCATACTGACCAATCGGAAATTGAACACTCATGTTATTGCCACCTCTTTTATGAATAATAATACCGTCATTGTAACATGAAACAGCTCGCACTTCATGCTCTGCAATAAACAATCTGTGGGAGATGACCTTGCTATTAAAACAAAAGGTCTGCCCAAAGTCGACCCCTACGACTTAGAACAGACCTCTGCATCCATTGATTATTATTTATGTAGGATGTCATCCTTCAATGTAGACACATGAGCGATGACTTCCCCTACATCAGAATCACTCACGCCAAAGTGCTTGAGCGCTGCACTGAGATGTTTGGCAATGGCTGCAAAATGAACCTCTTGCAGATTCATCCCTTCATGGGCTTTAGCCATGGAAGTTCCGCTATATTGATTCGGTCCTCCTAAGGCAAAGCTTATGAATTTCGTTTGGTGCTTTCTTTGCTTCTCCATATCTGTTTCTTTGAAAAATGAATTGACCGTCTCGTCTGCCAATACCAACTCATAAAAGTAGTCAACCACTTTCCCTATAGCCGTTTCGCCGCCTAATTTTTCATACAAAGTTATCGCTGTTTTGTTCACCATAATCTCTTCTCACTCCAATAAAAGTATTGTTTCGTCATTGTACTATAGCCATCCTATATGTTTGGACTGAAATTAATCTTTCCAATAAGCAAAATAGATATACCTTCGGTACCTAGGGCACTTTGAATTCAGTAGGATGGTCAATGGGCAGTAGTATCGCCGCCACCATTATTCTAATAGCTGACAAGCCCCTAGAAATGTGATATAGATCACAATGACGGTTATGTTCATGGAATGTTCAAGATTATTTCCTGTTACCTCTGAATTCATCCCTGGCACGATATTGTTGAGGAGACCTTGCGGCATAACGACCCGGAAAGCTGAACATGTGGATGAGTTTAGTAAATGGAATGGCAGCGAACAGAATGAACGAAGCAATGACATGCAGCTGAAATAAGGCAGGAACGTCCAACATTAATTGATAATCGGGCCTGAACATTAGCAAACTTCGGAACCATGGCCCAATCGTAGTTCGATATTCGTAAGCCACAACGGTTGTATTATAAACGATCGTCATATACGTCCCCAAACCCGCTACAATTAACAGCCATAGAACCGCAAAATAATCCGCAAACGTAGCATGCACACGAATGCGCTTCACCGATATTTTGCGCAGGATCATGACAATCAATCCAAACACCACCATTAATCCGGCAAAGCCACCGCCAACAATAGCAAAAAAGTGATAGGTGTGATCGGATATGCCCAAACGATGATACACATCAATAGGAATAAAAATCCCCATCATATGACCTATCAGCGCAAATAGTAACCCCCAATGCAAGCTGTGTGAGCCGTATCTTAACCACTTTTTCTCGAATATTTCAGTTGAAGGTGCGGTCCAATTCACCCGACGGTATGCATAGCTGTATAAGGTGCCTAATATGAGAGTTGTACCTGCGATATAGGGGAACACAACCCACCAGAAAATAGCTGCCATGTTCGCACTCCTTTATTCCATATTCAGGATTTTTGCATAATCTTCTACTGATAAAGCATTGGATACGGCAGGGGTTCGGTATCCGTTTCCTCGCGCTCTTTATCAAATTGAGCAATGTCCTCAGAACTGGGCGAATCAAATACCGTCTTCATCAGCATCTTTAACACATGCCGATACGGTTGGTCAGCAGGCATATGGTTTAATACACGGTACACCGCACAAGCGATTCTACGACGTAAACGAATCGCTGCCTCGTCCTCCGGCATAACACTTAATAATTCGAGCAGCATGGGAATGTAATCGCTCAATTCGCCCGAGGTCGTTTCATATCCGTAAGACTTAACCATATTCTGTAACTCAATTAAGGCTGTACCGCGTTTCCGGCTGTCACCTAATTCATGGGCTGTTAAATATAAGCCTGTCGTATCCTTGTAATCAAACGTCTCAACGTAAAGCTCCTGCAATTCTTTTAAGGGAATTGACTTGAGTGCGTTCAGCGCCTCGAGCAAGGTTGCCTTGTTTTTGTCTGTGTCTGATGAGAACGTCTCGTGAATCCCTTCTTCGAGCCATAACGCCTCTTGGTGAAAAGATTCGTCAGGATAATCCAACAGCCGTGAAGCCGCACGTAGCGCTGCTTGTTTCTGCTTGATCAACGCTGTTCCCCCCTCTCATACGGATAAGTCATCATTCCTTCCGGAGGAGCTAAGCCTTCAATACTGCAGGCGCCCTGCCTGTAATGCAAATGATCGTCCATTTCACGTCGTGCAGTTGGGATGACGAATCTTTCGTTGTATTTGGAAACAGCTAATAAACGTGCCATGTCCTCAACCTCTTCGACCGTTGTATCAGCTTCCTTAAGCAGCTTGCTCTTCCTCATTTCATCGATGCCGCCTACCGTTTTGGAGCGCATATGCACGCGCATGGCTGACATCTTAAGGAGCACTTTACGAATGATGCTTGTATCACCAGCTGTCAATAATGAAGCAAGGTACTCCATCGGTATTCGCATTTGGTCCACCGCAGGAATGTAGCCATCGACATTAAGCTGATCCTCATTCGTAATGTGGTTCATAATAGGGCTAAGCGGTGGCACATACCATACCATCGGAAGTGTCCGATATTCCGGATGTAATGGCAGCGCAATCTTCCATTTCATCGCCAGCTTGTACACAGGGGAACGCTGGGCACTCTCAATCCAGCTATGGTTGATCCCCGCTTCCCGAGCCTTTTCAATCACTTTCGGATCAAATGGATCTAGGAAAACTGAAAGCTGTGATTCATATAAATCCTGAGGATCTTGAACCGATGCCGCTTCTTTCACTTTATCTGCATCATACAGCACTACGCCAATATAGCGTATTCTGCCAACGCAAGTTTCTGAGCAGACTGTAGGCAGCCCTGCCTCTGTACGTGGATAACAGAAATTACATTTTTCAGCTTTATGCGTATTCCAATTGTAGTACACCTTATGATACGGGCAGCCGTTCGTACAGAATCGCCAACCTCGGCATGAATCTTGATCCACGAGCACTATTCCGTCCTCATCCCTTTTGTATAACGCGCCTGAAGGGCACGAAGCAACACAGGAAGGGTTCAGACAATGCTCACATATTCTTGGCAGATACATCATGAATGTCTTCTCATATTCAAGCGAAATATGCTCTTGCAGCTGCTGCAGGTTCGGATCAAACGATACGGCGCTGCTTCCCCCAGCAAGATCATCGTCCCAGTTGGAGCCCCACTCAGGTTTATCAATAAACTCTCCTGTCAACATCGACTTAGGTCTTGCCACAGGAAGACTGTCTTGTTTACCGCTGTATAACAAGTGTCCGTAGTCATACGTCCATGGCTCGTAGAAATCATCGATTTCAGCCATATTCGGGTTATAGAAAATATTCGCAAGTTTTGAGACGGGACCCCCTGCTTTCAGATGCAGCTTGCCGTTTTTCAGCACCCACCCGCCCTTATACCGATCCGTATCTTCCCAGCGTTTCGGATAACCAACACCCGGCCTCGTTTCCACATTGTTATACCACACATATTCCATACCCGGTCGATTCGTCCATGTATTCTTGCAGGTGACGGAGCACGTATGACAGCCGATACATTTGTCAAGATGCATCACCATCGCCACCTGAGCTTTAATTCTCAAGCCAATCCACCTCCTTCAATGGACGTATTATTGTCATGGTGTCCCGTTGGCTCCCTGTAGGACCGTAGTAATTAAATCCGTAAGACAGCTGTGAATATCCGCCGATCATATGTGTAGCTTTCGGATAAATACGCGTTACACTGTTATGGGTCCCGCCGCGTTTCTTATTAATCGCATTCCCCGGTACACCTAACGTTCGATCTTGTGCATGATGCATATAAGCTACCCCTTGGGGTATGCGATAGGTAATAACGGCGCGCGCAGCAATCGCACCATTACGGTTATACACCTCGATCCAGTCATTGTCTTTTACACCAATACTTGCGGCATCATGTTCATTCAGCCATACCGTCTGCCAGCCCCTGAACAGTTGTGACATCTGCATCGTATCCATGAACATCGTATGAATGCCCCATTTTTGATGGGGGGTTAAGTATCGAAGCGTAATCGACTTTTGTTTCGATTCGACTTCTCTTTCATGCTTAATATACGGTCCCTTCGCCAGAGGGGGCAAATACAGCGGCAATGCTTCACCGAAATCAAGCATCACTTCATGATCCAAATAGAAGCTTTGTCTTCCAGTTAAGGTACGCCATGGAATGTTATATTCCTTATTCAGCGTAAATGGAGAATACCTGCGATGATCATTCTCTAAACCGCTCCACACCGGAGTAGATATCGCATGTCTGGGTTGGATCGTTAAGTCGTGCATCGTATAATCATCTTCTTCACGCGGCTTCGAAATATGGGTAAGCGACTTGCCTGTTTTCTGCTCCATAGACTCCCAGCCTTCGACAGCCCTTCTGCCGTTCGTTGCCCCTGACATAAGCAAAATGGCATTGATCGCTTGAGTATCATGATACAATTCCGGCTGTCCTTTTCCGATCCCGTCACGCGTTGACACACCTAGACGTTCTTGAAGCTCTTTGTAGACCCTGTCCCCTGGAATCTTGACCGCTTTGGTCCCATAACCATTTTTAATATTAGGTCCAATCGTCGTCCACATATCATAAACATTCGGGTAATCACGCTTGACAATATTCAAATTCGGCATCGTTTTTCCCGGTGTTGCTTCAACTTCGCCCTTCCGCCAATCCTTAACTTTGCCATAGGGCTGAGCTGTTTCATTCACAGTGTCATGAGCCAGCGGTGACATTACAATATCGTCCTGGGCAGGCAAATGCGCTTTGGCCAGCTCCGAGAAGACCTTTGCAATCTCTCTAAAGGTGTCCCAATCACTCCTCGTTTCCCAAGGCGGAGATACAGCGGCGTTAAACGGATGGATGAACGGATGCAGGTCGGTACTGCTGATATCTTGTTTCTCATACCATGTTGCAGCAGGCAATATGATATCTGAGAACAAACCTGAACTGGTCATTCTAAAATCCATACAAACAAACAAATCCGTTTTCCCTTCAGGAGGAGTCTTATCAATATGTAACGTTTCCGGCTGTCTAGAATGTTCAGTATCCGTTAAAACAGAATCGTCTGCCCCGATTAAATGCTTCACAAAATATTCATGGCCTTTCCCGCTGTCTCCCAGCAGGTTAGAGCGCCAATTAAAGAGAACCCGAGGGAAATTCCTTGGATCATTCGGATGTTCTATCGCCCATTCCAATTGACCTTCACTCAGCTGTTTGGCTACATCTGCTTTAATTGCTTCATCATTGTCCGAATGCCGCTCTCTAGCTTCACGCATCACATCCAGAGAGTTCTGAGAGAACTGTGGGAAGCTGGGCAGCCATCCAAGCCGTGCAGACATAGCATTAAAGTCTGCTGGATGTATGGTACTGTACTTACTCCCCCACTTGGTCTCACCGTGATCCTTCGGATATTCATAACGAAATTGTTCGGTTGCAAAATAAAAGAAAGAAGTCCCGTTCATAAAGCGGGGCGACTTGACCCAATCATTCGCAAATGCAATTTGCGAGAATCCTTCAAGCGGGCGTACCTTCTCTTGTCCGACATAATGAGCCCAGCCACCGCCGTTCACACCCTGTGATCCTGTTAACAGCACTAAATTGAGAATAGCACGATAGATATGATCACTGTGGTACCAGTGATTCGTACCACCCCCCATAGCAATCATTGACTTGCCTTTGGTACGTGCTGCATTGTCTGCAAATTCACGTGCAACCTGTATCACATGAGATGCATTGACACCCGTGACCGATTCTTGCCAAGCTGGTGTATAGGGCTTGGACGCGTCATGATAATCTACAGGGTAATCACCTGCAAGCCCTCGAGAGACACCTGTATGAGCCATCATCAAGTCATACACCGTTGTTACCTTCAGCGTATTCCCATGCCTGTCTTGAACATGCTTGATCGGAACCCCACGTAAGATCGTTTCGCCTTCATGCTCAGCAAAGTAAGGAAATTCCACCATAGCAACGTGATCTGACGCGTTAATAAAGCTAAGCATCGGTTCAATCACTGAGCCGTCGTCCTGCTTTAAGTCCAGATTCCACTTCTGGCCGCTGTCCCATCTGTATCCAAGACTCCCATTCGGAATAGCTAAGCGGTTAGACTGTTCATTCCACACGACCGTTTTCCATTCGCCCAATTCATGCCCATCTTCAAAATCATCAGCCCTTAAGAAGCGATCGGAGCGATAAACGTCTTGCTGCTTCTCATTTAATATGATGAGGAACGGCAGATCTGTATATTGTTTAGCGTATTCGACAAAGTACGGGATTTGTTGATCTGCATAAAATTCCTTCAGAATAACATGGGTCATCGCCATAGCAAGTGCGCCATCTGTTCCTGGTTTGGCTGGCAACCACAAGTCTGCAAACTTTTCATATTCTGCATAGTCTGGACTGACACCAATAACTTTGGTGCCATTATAGCGAGATTCAACCATGAAATGAGCATCAGGCGTACGCGTTTGAGGCAAATTCGTTCCCCAAATAATGAAGTACTTCGTGTTGTACCAATCCCCGCTTTCGGGGACATCCGTCTGATCCCCCCATACTTGCGGTGAAGCTGGCGGCAAATCTGCATACCAATCATAGAAACTTAGAATCGTTCCGCCGATTAACGACAAGAATCTTGTTCCGCCCGAATAACTGACCATGGACATCGCCGGAATAGGACTGAAACCTACAACTCGGTCGGGTCCATATTGTTTAATGGTATAAATAGTTGAAGCGGCAATCATAAGACAAACATCCTCCCATGACGCTCTTACGAATCCTCCCTTGCCTCTAGCTTTCACATATTGATTCCGCTTCTTGGGATCATTAACGATCCTGCTCCACGCTTCTACAGGGTTATCTGCTGAAGCTAACTCTTGTTTCCAAAGCTCATACAGATCCCCGCGCACATAGGGATACTTAACACGCATGGGACTGTACGTATACCAAGAGTAGCTTGCCCCTCTCGGGCAGCCGCGCGGCTCATATTCAGGAAAGTTATCCCCTGTGGAAGGATAGTCCGTCTGCTGCGTTTCCCACGTGATAATGCCGTCCTTCACATATATTTTCCAGCTGCAAGAACCCGTGCAGTTTACACCATGAGTCGATCGCACTATTTTGTCATGCTGCCAACGCTCTCGATAATAATGCTCTGAATCTCTAGGGCGTGGACTTTCTTCAGTCCAGTTCTGGTTGATCTTACGGCCTCGCTTCAAATGTTTAAAGCTTTCAAGCAGTTTGTTAGCCACACGCATTCCCTCCTTCCTTTAATTCATGCCGCAGCGGATCATACGAATCACCAACAAGCCGCACAGCATGATGCCCTTCATCCAACTCCTGAATAAACGTTTGCCAATCAGCAGCGTTTGCCGCAGCCAGAATGAGACGTTGCAAGAGATGAAAATCACTTATCTCATATATGGCCTGGATCATATCACCCGGTACCGTACCAAACCTCATCTGTAAGACAGTGACCAAGTCCTCTCTGTCACCTACTAACCTTGCTTCCTGCTCCATTGATAACAAGCTTCCTGCACTCCTTTCGCTAAGGCTTTATCATTTTGAAGTAATCTGCGATTAAATGCTTTTTGCATTGCTGAGCGCTTTGACGGAAAAAACGGGTGGTCGCTTCATCGGGCTCATCTATTTGATCCCACTTGATCACAAGTGAAGTACTGTATCCTTGCTGCTGTGCGAATCGAAGACCGATTTCCAATCCCTGTTCCGCTTCCGTAACCGTAGCGTATATGTCATGCGGATGAATGTGTTGCTGCTCAAGTTCCTTTTCCAGTGCTTCATATAATCTAGGTGCCGCAAGCTTCATAAGCTGTTCCATTACATTACGTTCCTATCCTGATAGGTACTGAGTAATTTGATCATTTCGTCCTCGTTATGTATCTCATCAATAATAACTAACGCTTCCATAAGGTATGTCAGAGCTTCACCTGCTTCATCCGTCCGATGATCAAGCATGTTCTGCTTCATCTGTCCTACAATACGTCGCATTAAATCATGATCACGAGTTAAATGCTGAATCGTTTCCCTCGCTTCTGGATGAGTTCCTGCAATGTCCCTGTAAAGTTCTTCTTCCTCTGTTTGTGCATGCTTTAAAGTACGTGACTCCCAATGCTCCACTACAACATCCGCAACCTTTAATGCCATAAGCGGCTCATCGTTTACTAAGCACTCTCGATACAGACGATTTAATTCCCTAACCTCATTTAATGCAGCCTCATGGATGGCTGAATGCGCATCTTGGCTTCGCAAGCTGGGTCCTGTCATACATTTCATTCCTTCCTTAATATTTGGTAACAAGTGTGACCCTTAGGCAGGGATTCTAAACGGTTGGAGCGGATTTTGTCAGATCATTGAATTGACCTACGTAATATTTGATCTCCCCCCCATCGTCCTTCACTTCACTAATGGTTAACCATTCCAGATATAAATGGCCATCTTTTCGTCTATTCCATATTTCACCTTGCCAGAACCCATCGGTACGTATTGCCTTCCACATCCTTTCGTAAAATTGGGCATCATGCTTGCCTGAACGGAGCAAGTTAGCCTTTTGACCAATGGCTTCTTCAGGAGCATACCCTGTAATGTGCGTGAAAGCAGGGTTAATCTTCCTGATGATGCCTTGTGAGTCAGTGACCATCATGGCTTGCGCAGTTCGTTCCATAATTCTCTGTTCAATACCAAGCTTCTCCTGATAATACATCCACACCACAATAACAAAGCTCGCCAAAGCAAACTCAGATAACGCCATAAAACCAATGGCATAATGCCCTGTCATATTGAAAACCACAGTCAGCACAATCGGTGGAAAGAAACCGCCCAGACCGCCTACGGCCGATACGACTCCGTTAACGATTCCCGATTGTTTGCTGAAATAGAGTGGAACTAACTTAAAGACGGTCCCGTTTCCAATCCCCGCACAAATGGCTACCATCAAGCACCCAAACGTATACAGCTTTATTCCGGGTGAGAACGATAAAATAGCACCAGAGCCTGTAAGCCCGGCAAAAACGATCATTAATATAATGAAAGGATTAAATTTGTCACCCAGGATACCGCCAATCGGCCGCAAAAGGGTCGCGAGTGCGATAAAACCAGCCGTACGTAAACCCGCATCCACAGGTTCAAGACCGAAGTTGGACACTAAGAAATTAGGCAAATAAATCGTAAACGCCACAAACGATCCGAACGTGATGAAATAAAATAAACATAAAAACCACATCGTGGTATTTCGGCTGATCCCACTCCATTGCTTTAGAAAGGATGCTTTCATTTTGGGCTCTTGACGGTCTCCCAGTACAAAGTTTAAAACGGCAAATACGCCTAACAAAATGAGAAATAACCGAACGGTCGACGTCCATCCAAGTTGATTGGCTAACACTGGGGCTGCGAATGATGTTATCGCTGTGCCAATGTTGCCTGCACCGTACATTCCATTCACAAAACCGTGTTTTTCCTTCGGATAATATTTGGGAAGCGATGTTACACCAATGGAGAAGACAGCACCGCCGAGTCCCAGTAATAAACCGCCTAGCAGCAAATCCATAAACGAATCAGCTACACTGATATAGAACACGGGGATGAACAGAATCACAAAGCTGATCGAGAATAAATACCTAGCTCCAAACTGATTCGTCCAGAAGCCTAACGGGATTCGCATTAACGAGCCCAAAATAACCGGCACAGCAGTGACTAACGAAAGCTGGCTATCGGTTAGCGGAATATCATCCTTTATGTTGGGAATAAGTGATGAGATAATGACCCAAACCATAAAACCTACAACTAAACTTAACGTTTGGAGTGGCAGTTGAAGTTTCGAAGCTCGCATAGCGCATATCCCCCTTCTTATTTCAGAAAATTTCAGAAATTTGCAAGTTCCTCATTTAACTAATATTGCCTGTATTGCTATCAATCATCCAAAAAAATGACAACAAAAAAACTTAGCAGACGCTTCTGATCTGCTAAGTTCCTTTGACCCTGTTTTGATATAAATGACTATTTCTTATTCGCTGTGATTCATTTACGATCTAAACCTAATTGATTTAAACCTAATTCATATTCACTATGCTCGTCACCACCACAACCGCCTCTTAATTGTTAAATGGGGTGTTTGAAACTTTAATCGAAGCCGTCGGACAAGAACTTTCAGCGTCATCCAAATCATCATGCAAGTCCTCTGGAATGTCGGTTACACCCTCATTGTTATCTCCATCATAAATACCTTCAGCTAAACCGTCTTCATCGTAGTCGAACAAATCTGGTGCCGCTGCCCCGCAAGCGCCGCATGCAATACATGTATCTTTGTCTACAAAGGTGTACTTCGCCATGGTTTTCGCCTCCTTTTCTATATCATGCACGATCTATTGATGAATTGACTTGATCTATATCAAGAAAACAAAAAAAATGTGATATTTATCACCAAAATGTATCATCGCTTCATATATGTTTAAATTAGGGGTGCT
>CAYUSG010000121.1:0-11534 GCA_964447355.1 uncultured Paenibacillaceae bacterium | reverse complement strand
CTTATATTATATTAAATATTTAATTATAATAATTTTAATTTGATATTTAATATAATATACGGAATGAGGAGGATGCATCATGCACAATGTTTACGCGTTTAAGGTCGAAAAATCAAATGGAGAGGTTGCGTCATTAGAACAATTCAAAGGACAACCGCTGCTCATTGTTAATACAGCGAGCAAATGTAAATTCACCCCGCAGTTCGACGATCTGCAAAAATTATATGACCAATATCATGACCAAGGTCTACAAGTACTCGGTTTTCCTTCTAATCAATTCGGCGGACAGGAGCCCGGCAGTAACGTAGAAGCCGCAAGCTTCTGCAAAATTAATTACGGGGTTAGCTTCCCGATCTTCGGAAAAATTGATGTGAACGGCCCTCAATCCCACCCGTTGTTCGAGTATTTGAAGCAGCAGAAACCTTTTTCCGGCTTCGACGAGCTCGATATCCAGGCCAAACTGCTTCGCCTTATGATCTCAGAGAAAAATCCTGAATGGCTAATTGGAGACGCCATCAAATGGAACTTCACCAAATTCTTAATTGATGCCGATGGACAAGTGATCCAGAGATATGAACCCCATATTGAATTTTCGGTAATCGAAAGCGATATTAAGCAATTATTGGAACAGAACGTCAGCACGCTATAACCTACATAAAAGGGGGATCTAATGTCGTATTTCCGACTATTAGATCCCCCATTTCCTTTAGCCCCAATAAACTGCAGTGAGCATTACTCAATACAGTTACTCAAACCTCCACTGCACCGTTCTATTCTAAACTCTCTAGAAGTTGGGCATCACTAGAATCATAACGAAAGCAGAAGCTTAGCCGTGATTCATGCTATAATTTAGAGTAATACAAGCTATTCTTAACCTGAGGTGCATACATGATAGAACTTTTATTATCACAAGACTGGCGCATCACACTGGAGAAAATCCAGGAGTGGCTTCAAGCCTACGAGAACCTAGGACCACTTCCCGGCATTCTGGCTCCTATGATTGAATCCTTTGTACCCATACTGCCGCTGGTTGCGATCCTGGTAGCCAATGCAGCAGCCTACGGTTTGTGGTTAGGCTTTCTATATTCTTGGCTCGGTGTTTGCATTGGCTCCTTCATCGTTTTTCAATGCTCAAGGCAGTTTGGCGGGCGATTCACAACCTATATTCACCGTCGTTTTCCCAAAAGCCGCAAATTTTTCAACTGGATAGAATCACATGGATTTACGCCACTGTTCGTTTTGTCCTGTTTCCCATTTACGCCATCCTTCTTCGTAAATGTCATATCAGGCCTAACTGGGATTCCAAGACATGTGTTTATGACAGCCGTGTTCTCAGGTAAAGCTGTGATGATTTTCCTTGTCTCACTTGCAGGATATGATATCACTTCAATCATTCATGAACCTGTTAAGCTACTCTGGATCGGGATTCTCTTCACTTTGTTATGGTTCGCCGGACGATGGTGGCAGACACAGTATGACCTCAAATAAGCCCATAATCTAAATTAGCTAGACATTCATCTATACACGCTTTGCTGCTAGACCATAGACTGTAGCGTGATGAATATTAGAGGAGGAATGTCTAACATGAATTACAGAAACAGCAATGTCGGGCCGCAGTCAGCCAGTCCGGCTCAGAGTATGCCAAACATGAACCCGCCCTATTCAACCTTACCCGCGTACGATATGCCGAACGCATCGCCAATGGTTCAAATGGCTAAACCCATTCATGCCAACATGCCGCACATGGTCAGCCCAGCCCAATATGTACCCAATGCACCTGCAATGGTGAAAGGAGCTGCCATGCCGGCCTTCCACGCTCCTGCTCATAAGGCTGCGGCAGGCCGCACTTCTAGTGCAGCCATCCTTGTATTGTTCATTCTGCTGGTCATTATCAGCCGCAGCGTCTTCATGCCTGTAAAAGAATGTAAGTAACTAATACTATACAGCCCCGCCTCCTGGGCCCATTCAGGTGACGGGGCTTCTAACAGATCCTATCAGAAATATTCCCCGTGACCATATCCCGGCGGAAATCCATAAGGATGATTGTAACCGTATCCCGGATAACCGTACCCGCCGCCATAGCCTCCGTAATATCCGATTGCTAATAAATCATATAGAACAAGCGGCAAGATGGCTTTTGTTGATACTTTTTTATCACCGGAAGGCTTCACAATAAGCTCCGAACCTTTTATCTTTACCAGTTTACCTCTAACCATGGTCCCGTCTTTTTTTACTGCGAAAATGTCTTTCCCAACTAACTCTCTAACTCGCTGTTTAGTCCTGTGCACGCTGCTTCCACCTCCTTAGCTAATACATAGCATCCTATGTCCACACCAATCCGCTTGCGTGGTTGGTTGTCCCCACACCCTCAAAATGTGTATCCACACAAGACTTTAGGTGCAGCTCTTAGGAGGAGGTCATATTCTAACTCATACGGACATACATTGTTGATATCGGTTAGCTTCGGGCAACATCAACATGGACACTCTGGTAGGCGAAGGTACGCCCATCGAAGGGGATTTAAGCTCTAAGGGCAGCATTTGTATCGAGGGTCAAATCGAAGGGGACATTTCAACGACTGGAGACGTCACGATTGATGAATAGCCCAGAATCTGGAAAAGTATAACTTTTAAAGTAATGCACTCCATCGGGTGAGTTCAACCATCCACAGATGCTCACCCTACCCTTTTATTTTCAGCCCCCTAAAACCTAGTCGCGCCGTCTGTTCTGCCATTATTCTATAGCCTTCTTCATTCGGATGCACATGATCTTCATACAGCAAATCTTCAACTCGGAGCTGAAATGCATCATACACATGCACCACCTTAATCCGATTCGTCTCAAAAGCCAAGATCATCTTGTTAAAATATTTCACCCAAAACTCCGCCTCTTCTACATGCGGAAAGGGATTATATAAGCCTATGAGCCGAACAATAGCTGCGGACTTTCCGCGTTGAAGCTGCTTGACCCAGCGAATCAATTCTGCGTAATGCTGATTGCACTGTTTTAAAGCAACCTTTAAAATCTGCGGGTCCCGATCGAATAGAAACTGCTTAGCGGCCCGCAGCATGTCATTGCCTCCAGCCGTTATCGTAATGATGCCCGCTTGTTGAAGCTGCTGCTGCAGCATTTTAGATTGGGTTAAACGTGTTAAAATTTCTTCTGTCGTCTCGCCCTTCTTCCCAGCATTAACGCAAACAACCCGATTCCCGAGTTGCTGCTTTATTAAGGCATAATATTGATCTACAAACCCCAGACGAGGCGGTGCGCCGTAACCTTCGGTCAACGAATCCCCTAAGGCAAAGTAAAGAATTGACTGTCCCATGCAGACCCCTCCCATCCTCGTTGTATGACGCAGCAAATACACCCTTGATCCGCGGGCAATGCGATCATTCTATTAAGAGTATATGTTTTGCCCTGAACAGAATATCACGGGGATTATTTTTTTAATTTTATCCGTCTTTCTATCCCGCAAACGAATATAGTGTATACTGGAGCTATAGAATATCTGAAAGGAAGTACTCGCATCATGAATATTGCATTTTTCCTGCTGCCTAAGCAAGACGTCATCTGCTTAACCCCTGAATCTACTATTCGACAAGCGCTTGAACGTATGGAATACCACCGATATTCATCCGTCCCTTTAATTGACGATAACGGTTGTTATGTGGGAACGCTTACAGAAGGAGATTTACTATGGATGCTGAAAAACAACGAAAATCTAAACTTTGACAATATTCATCGTATTAAACTGAAAGAGGTTCCTCAGCGCATTCATAACCAAGCCGTCCTCATTGACGCCCAAATTAATGATCTACTGGAATTAGCCGTTCATCAGAATTTCGTGCCTGTGGTGGATGATAAGAATATCTTTATTGGCATGATCAGAAGGAGAGAAATTTTGGAATATTGTGCGAAGCAGTTGAAGCAAGGAGCTCTTCTAGATGACCAACCCGTCCCAGAAGAGGCTATTCCCACTAACCGTTAAACAAACTTCTGTTCTGAAACAAGATATATCTAACTTAAGCCTCCATTCGTGTCAGGGATGGAAGCTTCACATTGCCCCCTCCCTTCTCCTATCCTTCAGCCATTGGATCAGCCAGCTCTGTTGAGCCGTTGCAGCCTCCAAGCTAAAAAGCGGCACCTGCTGATGATTGACCACAATCCTGTCAGCATGGCCAGAATTAAAAGCTGGCCAGCAGATCACAGCTTTCACATGCTCTATCTTTGAGAGAAGTTCCATGTCCGAATCAGATCTAAGCAGCACCACCTTGGAGAACCGTTCCTGTTTAAAGCCCTCCGCCAGAACGATATCACACCGAGACATTCGCTCGACTAAGGCCATCAAAGAAACTGCACCGGTTTCCAACATTGCCGTTTGGCGATCCGAGGTAATTGCTACGATATCAGCGCCGGATTCCTTAAGCCTCCATGTATCTGTGCCCTCATGATCGATTGCGAAATCGTGAGCATCATGCTTGACAGTGCCCACCTTATATCCCAGCTTCGTCAGCAGCTTAATCCATTCACAGATTAGAGTGGTTTTCCCTGAATTTTTGTAGCCTACCACTTGAAGCACCAGGGGCTGATTCATGTTCTTTTCCCCTTTCTTGACTAATTCACACAAAGCACCTTGACGAGTTCCCCAGCTTTCACACCCCTGCCGCCAGGCGGGATGATAATTAGGACTTCTGTCTGCATAGAAGATACCATCATACTGGATTTATCCCTTGGTAAGGGCTTGGCCCACACTTCACCCTTCGCGTAATGAAGCGTCCCTCGAACATACCTTTCAACTGCGATTCCTTTGGTGAAATCCTCCGCTAAGTAGGCTTCTAACATTTTTGGATATGGGTCAGCTACCCCCTGTAACATCTTTAAAGCTGGCCTAACTAGCAGCTCAAAACCTACATAGCAAGCACCCGGATTTCCCGATAACGCAAACAACAGCTTCTCTTGATACACACCCGCAGTTGTAGGACTGCCTGGGCGCATAGCTAGCTTATTAAATAATAACTGACCCGACCAGCTGGCAAGCACATCCACGAGAATATCGTAATCCCCCACACTTACACCGCCGGAAGTGATGACCATATCCGCCTCTTCGAACGCTTCCATAATCGTTCGCCTTGCCTTTTGCACATCATCAGGAATTTGGCCGAGCAGAACCGTTTCCCCTCCTGCTTCTCTCACCATAGCACTCATCAAGTAAGCATTACTGTTGCGAATTTTGCCCGGCTGCAGCGGTTCGTTGACATCCAACAACTCAGAACCCGTTGCGAATACAGCTACTCTCGGCTGCTGAAAGACTGGAATTTGACTGTAACCGAAAGCGGCCAGCACCGACATCTCGGTCGCTCGGATCAATTCCCCCTTTGCCATCAACAGCTCTCCCGCCTCAACCTCGGCTCCTATGTGGGCCATATTTTCACCCGGATGCATCGCCTTTTTGATCAGAACTTTGCGACCGCCAGATTCAGTTCGTTCCTCACACATTTCCAGCATGATGATGCTGTCTGCGCCTTCCGGTATCATTGCCCCTGTCATTATTCTTGCCGCTTGTCCTTCACCAATGCCCATTTCCGGTATAGAGCCGCATGGAATATCCTCTACAACATCTAGTAGAACGGGATCAACAGGTCCCGATTTCAATGTATCCTGAGCTCTTATGGCAAAGCCATCAACACCCGATCTGCGAAAATGAGGCATCGGTTCCGTCGCGTAGATATCCTCTGCCAGAACCCGCCCAAGACTGTTTTGCAAACTCACTATTGTCTTCTGCCGAATATGAAGAAAAGGACGTATCCGATCCTGGGCGTCCTTTACCTTTATCGCTGATCTATGAAAACGGTCCGCTTGTATGGTCTTATCAATATGTTCCATGCCTCACCCCTGCTATCCCCCGATTTGGGACATTCTTCTCACGGTTGGCGTACGGGTTAAGACTTCATCAGATAAAGCTTTGGCCATCTCATGATTCTCCGGTTTATGTCCCAGTGCCTTTAAGAATAGAGCCTCCACCTTCTCGTCATCACCAATCCACTTACGTACATTAAATTCATCCGACCAGAACAGACAAGGCTTAATATTACCATCTGCCGTAAGCCTAAGACGATTGCATGTTTCACAGAAATGATCACTAACAGGGTGAATCAAACCAAAAGAACCCTGTGCCCCTTTTATCTTAAAGCTTCTTGCAGGGCCATTGCCGTATACTTGATCCGTTTTTTCCACTTGCCAACCAAGCTGTTCACACCGATCCATTACGGTACTCAGCGGAACATACTTCTCCCGCCAGCCGTTATCATCATGACCAATCGGCATATATTCTATAAACCTGACTTGAATAGGGCGTTCAATGGTCATAGCAAGAAAATCTTCAATTTCGTCATCATTCATGCCCTTCATCAATACCACATTAACTTTTATTGGGGCAAATCCTACTCGATAACTGGATTCGATGCTATCCAAGACTTTCTGCACATCACCTCCGCGTGTAATGAAACGAAAGCGATCAGCCTTAAGGCTATCCAAGCTGATATTGACCCGAGTTAAACCCGCCTGCTTCAAGCGTGAAGCCTTCTGAGCAAGGAAGATGCCGTTTGTTGTTAATGCAATATCCTCAATCCCCGCTATGGCGGAAAGCATTTCTACCAGCTTATCAATATCTTTGCGAACAAGCGGCTCCCCCCCAGTCAGCCTTAGCTTCCTTACACCCCGCTTCGCAAGCACACGCACTACAGATGCGATCTCTTCATAGCTTAAAATCGACTCATGAGGCTCAAATTCCATGCCCTCTTCCGGCATACAATAGACGCAGCGCAAATTGCACCGATCTGTCACTGAAATGCGCAAATAATCATGCACTCTGCCATAAGGATCGATTAAACCATTGGACATGTCACATCGCCTCCTTTCACCACATGAATGAATAAAACCGACCTAATGTAACTAAACCTGTCTTTTAATTGTAAACTAATATAACACATTTTTCAATTTTGATTTCCCTTGTTTTATTTCAATATATATTAACGTTAACTTTTTTGACGTTTATCCATTTTAGATCATCGATCATTTTGTGCTGGATCTACCATCCTTGGCTAATTTGACTTCTTGAATATTCATCACACGCATCAATTTTCCTCCAGCTCTTCTCTAGTGTATTTCAATACTCGATAAAACTTGTCATTAACTTTAACTCACACACAAAACGACCCCGCTGCTCGAATAGATCGAACAACAGGGCCGCTTGTCAAAACGCCTGACGTAGAAGGAATTAACCTGCAAGTAAAGCTTGGGGTTTAGGATTGAATGCCTGATTTTTCAATTGCATGGTCCCAGCTTGGATAATAGTATAAAGCAGTCTTCATCAAATCAGGATGGCTTTTCTTCACGCTTTTCTTGGCGATGCTCTCTCCGCTGTTGTGAAGCTGCGTGATTTGTGTGAGCACATCTTCAGGACTCATCTGCACCTCCATGAGGCTTCACTCCTTCCTATAGAGATATTCCATTTATTAACTAATCATTGCGAAAATATACTATTGCTTGCAGCTTTTGAAAGATGAAACTAAAATTAATGCGGCAGTGGACTAGCCAAAACATAAGGACTATTGTTAAATTAAACTAAACCATCTTACAGGGATTGGAGTTCTTATGGTCCATATTGTTGCATTAAAACTGCCGGAGCTGTTAACGATAGAACGAGTTCATGCTCTGCTTCCGTTCGTTTCTAACGAAAAGCGCGAACGCATCCAACGCTTTTGGCATGTGTCAGACCAGTATTTGAGCTTAGGGGCTGAACTGATCATTCGCAGTGAGCTTATGAAGCTGTGTGGGATTGATAATACCAGCATTGTCTTTCATCAGAACACCTACGGCAAACCTCACGTACCGTCATTACCGAACGTTCATTTTAACGCAAGCCACTCAGGGGAGTGGATCATTTGCGCGTTTGATTCACATCCTATCGGCATCGACATCGAGCAGAAGAAAACCGCAGATCTAGCGATTGCCCATCATTTCTTCACGCCGGCAGAACAGCGTTATATCGGATATGGTCCCGAGGCTAACGACCGATTCTATGAGCTGTGGGCTCTTAAGGAAAGCTATATCAAAGCCGTAGGTCAGGGCCTCAGCCTTCCGCTTGATGCATTCTGCATTACTGTAGAAGATAACCATACCGCCAGTGTTCGCATCATAGATGATCCAACGCCGCCGCCCTATCATTTTGCTATGTATGATCTAGATCCGAACTACAGCTGTGCTGTATGCGCACTTCATGATAGCTTCCCTCAAGCGATTACCCAATTGACATGGGACGATCTTGATGCAACTTTTCGAAATTAAGCATTCACAACATATTAAAGGAGATCATCACGTATGAGAATCCTAGCTTTTGCAGGTGGTCGTCTGGGTCCTTGGGCGACAACCTTAATACGCGAAGACGATATATTAGTAGGAATCGACAAAGGAGCGTTCTTCCTAGTCGAACACGGTTTCAAGCCTGATCTAGCTATAGGGGACTTCGATTCTGTAACACCACTTGAGAAAAGCAAGATTCAATCCATGGCAAATCGCTTCATCGACTGCGATCCGGTCTATAAAGACTTAACAGACACAGAAATGGCCATGACATGGGCCATTGAGCAGCAACCCGAAGACCTATTCCTGCTAGGTGCATCAGGCACCCGCTTAGATCATACGTTAGCCAATATTCAAGTATTGATAAAACCGTTACGGGCCGGCGTTCAATGCAAGCTAATTGACGAACATAACACAGTGCAGCTCATTGATCGAGAACTCAGGCTGGAAGCATCCGACTATACGAATGTCTCCCTGCTGCCCCTTACTCCCTTTGTTAAGGGGATTACCCTTCGAGGATTTAGGTATCCGCTTCAGGATGCGGTATTGGAGGTTGGACAATCACTCGGTATCAGCAACGTCCTGGTTGAGCCTAGCGGACACATTCAAATCAAGGAAGGCTTGCTTCTGGTTATTCAAAGTAAGGATTAGCTTCCTCCATGAACAATTTCATAATGCGCTTTGAAGCAGCATCCCTCACAATATAGATGCACAAGTCAAATATTCATCTATATATCGTGATACAATGTGCTGTATTGCTAGTTATGAAATTGATTCCCTTGCATTAACGTCAACATATTACGAGGAATTCGGTTGATTAGCGCATTATGACATAGCTTCACGGAAACACTACGGTTGTAAAAACCGATGAGAAAGGACGACATGATCAATGTCACATGAAGAAATGGAACGCAAGCTAAGCGATATGCTGACCGAGGGACCCATGGAAAAGACAGATCCGAAAATGTCCGCCATTCAGCAATTAAGCCCCAAATACGAAAGCAGAACAGCCGCAAAGCAGGATCCGATCGTAGAAGAAACCAAGATCGTCAGGTCATTCACTAAGGATGACGAGACTTATGATCATTACGACCCAGAACGAACCGTCACGCAATAACACAGATTGAAACATCGCGAAGTCCTTGCCCTTAAATCAAAAGCACACCGATCATCGAGAGGAATTCTCACCCCGACGATAGGTGTGCTTTTTTTGTGTTGAACTATGATAATGTTGTGTCCACTGGCTTATTTCTTCGCTGGGCCACAAATCTATTGTATTTACATAAATTTTTACATCTATAGGTAATGGCCATGATATAATTACTTTTGCGAATTTTGGAAAATGAAGTGATTATATTCTGACTGGAGACATGTATATGATCGTAACCAATACCTACCTTTTTAGAGGCAAGTTACAGATAAGAAGGCAATTCTACAAACAATTCCACAACAAAAATATTACCGACACATTTATATTATCCCATATCAATGAATGCTTCGTTCATATTGATGATGCAGAACGTATACAACGTTATCAATTAATTGATAACGAATCCCTTATGCATGACATTGCGATTGTCATCCAATATCACAACAGAACGATATTAAAGCACAATATATATGAGCCGCATCTTTGGGAGAGCTTCACTTCCTTAATTGAACAGTATCTAAGTCAAGGAGAGAGTCAAGTGATGCTTGATTATGAACCTTTTATTTTAAAGCTCACTCCCGTTGATTCTGATAAAATTAGGTTTATCATTGCACATCAATCAAGAGAATACCATTATGAATATAAGGATGGCATCTATGTGGATGAGATTTTGCCCGAACAGCCTTTCATATTTGCTGTATTAGATGGAATACAACACTACTTTAACAAGCTCTCGGATTACGGTGTATTTTCAGAACAAAGAGCGGATATGAACAGCCACTTCGATAACAAAAGGACTGAATTGCGTAAAAGATACGGTTTGCTTGAATCCTAATCCATACATCATACTCAGTTAATCTAAAAAAGGGAAATACCCTCAAAGCCATAGTCATAGCTGCAGGTACTTCCCTTATTCTTTAGCTCTTCCTTATGAACACCGCACATTCTAACGCAGGTATCTCTCCGATGAATTGCCCATCCTGCAGAACCCAATTCCGATTCTGATTCAGAATATCGACCAGCACATCTTCCTCATTCAACCAGCGGCTCAGATCAATGGCGACCTTCACGGAACGGTCTAAGCTGCGATTGAATAAACACACAGCTACACCATCTGTTCTTGGCTGTCCGAAGACATCCTGTCCATTCTCAATCCAACGCACGTATCCATACAGATCCGCATCTAAGAGCGCTAACGGTTGCCAGTGCCCCGTCTTGAGCATGTCATGCTGCCGCCGGAGGCTTCCCCATTGTCGGTACCACTCCAGTAAATCTAACTGCTCATTGCCCCAAGGGTATGTACGTCGATTGAGCGGCTCATGCATCCCTTCTAAGCCCGCCTCATCCGCATAATAGATACAAGGCACACCAGGGAACGTCAACTGCCAGCATGCTGCCAGCATTAATCGTCTGATACCTATATCCCTACGCTGTTCCTCCGTCCATCCATCGTCTAGATGCGTTTGAAAAATCGACAGTGCTCTAGGCACATCATGAGTCCCGATAATATTCATTAGACTGAAGAAATGCTCCAGCGGGTAGTTCTCGTATAGACTGAACAGGATGTGATGCGTTATGGGCCCTGACTGCTGTCCTGTCAAGAAATCGAGCACCGCTTGACGAAATGGATAGTTCATCACAGAATCCAATTCTTCACCGAGTAAATACTCTCTCTGGATCCCATAGCTGATTTTATTGGAGGCATCTTCCCAGACCTCTCCAATTAAGATCGATTCGGGATTTACTTCCTTCATCTTAGCCCGCAGCTTCCGAATAAACTCAGGAGGAAGCTCATCAGCCACATCTAACCGCCAGCCTGACGCCCCCTGCCTTAACCAATAGGGCACCACCGCTTCATCATCACCATATATAAAATGCTGATATGTAGGCTCCAGTTCTTCTACGTTCGGAAGCACATCGATCCCCCACCAGCTCTCATAACGATGTGGATACTCTTGGAATCTGTACCAATTATAATACGGCGAATCAGGGGACTGGTACGCCCCAAGCGAATCATAATGCC
>CAYUSG010000120.1:0-11604 GCA_964447355.1 uncultured Paenibacillaceae bacterium | reverse complement strand
TTGTTTTAGAGTACTTTATCCAACACTATTAACTAGGTTAATAGAATATTAACTATATTTTATGAGACCATTTAAGTGTTTATTGTCGAAGTTGGCAGGATTTTTTGAGTCTGTGTTGAATTATGTGTTTACGATATATCTACGTGTAGAACGAAGGAGGTAGTTGATAGATGTTCTTTTCGAGCGGAGTTAAGTTTAATGTCCTAGAGCGCTCTTTGGATGCAGCGACATTGCGACAGCGCGTGGTGTCGAATAATATTGCCAATGTTGATACTCCTTTTTTCAAAAGATCTGACGTTCGTTTTGAAGAGATGCTGCAAGAAGAGCTTTATGGAACGAAGTCTACGCTGCGCGGGTATCGAACACATCCGAAACATTTTCCTATAGGCAGTACTTCAGCCTCCGGAACAGCTCAAGCTGAAATTACTACGGATCAAAGTTCACAATATAACAACAACAAGAACAACGTGGACATTGATTATGAAATGGCGTTACTCGCGAAAAATCAGCTTAGATATAATCTCTTGGTCCAACAAACGAGTCATGAGATTAAACAAATTCGTACTGCAATAGGAGGTAGAGTGTAATTATGAGGTTACATGGCTTTGATATTAGTGCTTCTGCGTTAACCGCACAACGGCTTCGCATGGACGTCATTTCATCTAATATTGCTAATGCTGATACGACAAGAGGAAAGCTCGTGGATGGCAAATGGGTCCCATACCAGCGGAAGTTGGTTGAACTTGAATCGAAATCCTCTTTTGCAGATGTACTTCAAACGAAGTTGAATGCTGGTGAAGGTGTTAAAGTGAGTGCAATTAAAGAAGATCAAACACCTTTTAAACAAGTGTATAATCCTACACATCCAGAAGCAGATGAGAATGGGTTTGTACTCATGCCCAATGTGGATATTTTGCAAGAAATGGCAGATATGATTTCTGCTACTCGTTCGTATGAGGCGAATGTTACTGCGCTCAATGCGACCAAATCGATGTTCACAAAAGCTTTGGAAATTGGAAGATAACGCAGTTAGAAAATGATTGACGGAGGGATCAACTTGATCGATCGTAATGGCTTAAACGTGTTTTCGAATCCGCAGATACAGACTAAACCCAGCACTACAAAGTTGAACGCAACTGAACTTTCTCATCAATTTGGCCAATATTTAGATCAAGCAATTCAAGGATTAAAACTGCAAGAGAAAGAGAAGAATGAATTAACTCAGCAATTCATCACTGGGCAAATCAGTGATCCCCATAAAGTTATGATAGCTGCTGAGAAGTCTGCCTTGGGATTAGAGATGACGGTACAGGTTAGAAATAAAGTGATTGAAGCGTATCAAGAAATTATGAGAATTCAAATATAATCCTTTGGTAGATTTCAGTTAGTTAGTATTGACTTTTGGGATGAGGTGAAATAGTGAACGAAGCATTCAGCCAATATTGGGCTAAAACAAAACAATATTGGAATCAATTTAATAAAACCCAAAAGATCATGATCTTATCCATTGCAGTATTAACGTTATTAACGATCGTGCTATTAACTTATCATTTCTCAAAGACTGAGTATTCCATTGCATTTACTGAACTTGATGCTGCAGACGCTGGTGCTATTCAAAACTATTTGGAAACCAGTGGAATTCCGTTTCAATTTAGCCAAGATGGCAGGACGATAGCTGTACCAAGTACAGAAGTGACAAACGTGAAAATTGCCGTAGAATCCGAAGGGATTGTAAAGAATGGTTCTATTGGTTACGGTATTTTCCGAGACAATATGTCAAGTTTTGGAATGACAGAGAATCAGTTTAATGTGCTTAGCGACGATGCGAAGGCTGGAGAAATTCAGCAGTTAATTAACGGTATTACTGGAGTGAGTAGTTCAAAGGTCTTTTTAGCTTTGCCAAGTGACAGTGCATTTATTAATACAGAAACGCCTGAACAGGCTTCAGCCTCGGTTGTTATACGAACTAAAGCAGGCTATACCATTGATCAGAAGAAGATTGACACGATGTATAATTTAGTTGCGAAAAGTATTCCCGGCTTAGATCTAGCCAATATCGTAATATCGGATGAGAACGGGGAACTGCTGCCGTCATCCAAAGCAAATGGCGGTCTTGAGGGAGCTTCAACGCTCGCTACTCAGCATTTTCAAATCAAAAAACAGTTTGAACTAGATATTCAGAAAAATGTGCAAGCTTTATTAGGGACATTGTTCTCAAGAGATAAAGTGGTCGTTAGTGTCTTTTCTTCCATTAACTTTGATCAAGTGAATCAACAGCAGGAAATTTTCGAGCCGGTTGTGGATCAAAGCGGTATAGAGCGCAGTATTCAAGAAATTCAAAAGTCCTATACGAATACAACCCCTGAAGAAGGCGGTGTTGCTGGTGTAGGCGATAGTGAAGTGCCGAATTATCCAAGCACTAACGGAAATTCTAATTCCAGTTCAGAGGAATTACAGAGAACGATCAATTACGAAATTAATCAAATTACGAAACAGGTCGTTTCTAGTCCCTATTCAGTCAAAGATTTAACGATAAATGTTGGAATAGAACCTCCGAATTTAGAAGATCCAGAGTCTTTAACCGAAGATACTAAACAGGCTGTGAAGCAAATCCTGAAAAATATTGTTGCCGCTACATTAGCTGACAACGGAATCGAGCTGACCGATGAAGAACTGGAAAGTAAGGTGTTTGTTTTGGCTCGCAACTTCCAAGGAAAGCAAACGCTTCCAGAAGAAACCAATTCCAATTTATTGTTATATGGCATAGGAGCTGCAGCATTGGCAATAGGTGCAGCTGCGGGATTCTTCATCTTTAGAAGAAGGAGACCAGCTGCAGCAGAAGAGGAAGAAATCGGTTTACCGGTCAAATCCGAGTTTCCTACAATTGATTTTGATAGCGTTGAAAATGACAATTCAGTACGAAAGCAGCTTGAAACCTTGGCGAAGAAGAAACCAGAAGAGTTTGTTAATCTGCTTCGTTCATGGTTAGTTGAAGAATAGGAGTGTTCTCATCCATGTCAAAGGCCTATGGAACAGCATTATCAGGGCGTCAAAAGGCGGCGATCTTACTTATATCTCTAGGACCCGATGTCTCTGCGCAGGTCTTTAAGCATTTGCGGGAGGATGAGATCGAACAGCTGACATTGGAAATAGCAAACGTCCGCAAAGTAGATAGCAGTGAAAAGGACGGTATTCTAGAGGAGTTTCATCAAATATGTTTGGCTCAAGAGTATATTTCTCAGGGCGGAATCACGTACGCAAAAGAAATACTTGAGAAAGCGTTAGGTTCTCAAAAGGCGATTGATATTCTAAACCGCTTAACAGCTACTTTGCAAGTTAGGCCTTTTGATTTCGCGAGAAAAGCAGAACCTGCTCAAATCTTAAATTTTATACAAAATGAGAACCCACAGACGATTGCTTTAGTTTTATCTTATTTACAAGCGGATCAGTCGTCCTTTATCCTTTCTTCGTTGCCTCAAGAAAAGCAAGCAGAGGTAGCCAAAAGAATAGCATTAATGGACAGCACTTCCCCCGAAGTTATCAGCCAGGTGGAAAGAGTGTTAGAACAGAAGCTTTCCGCTACGGCAACACAAGATTACACTTCTGCGGGAGGCATTGAATCGATTGTTCAAATTCTAAATGGTGTTGACCGCGGTACGGAACGGACGATTCTGGATGCCTTAGAAATTCAAGACCCAGAGCTTGCAGAAGAAATCAAAAAACGTATGTTTGTATTTGAAGATATTGTTAATATCGATAATCGTTCAATCCAGCGGATTATACGTGATATTGAAAATGCCGACCTTCAGCTTGCCCTTAAAGTGGCAAGTGAAGAGGTTAGAGAAGCCATTTTTCGTAATATGTCTAAGCGAATGGCAGAGACCTTCAAGGAAGAAATGGAATTTATGGGGCCTGTGCGGCTGCGGGATGTTGAAGAAGCACAAACTCGAATTGTTGCAACTATTCGTCGCTTAGAAGAGTCAGGTGAGATCATCATCGCACGCGGCGGAGGAGATGATATCATTGTCTAATCTCATAAAATCAACACACTATGTTTCACTGGATGATAAGAAAACGATAGAAGTTCAGGAGCAACTGTTTGAACAGTTCAGCAAAACTCAGCACGCAGATGAAGAACAACTGGGCGCAAGCATAGATGCTGAAACAGAGGCATTAAAGGAACAAATCCTTAAAGATGCTGAGGCTTTTGCTTCACAATTAATCGAAAGTGCCAAACAGGAAGCTGCGGATTTAAAGGAAGCAGCGAGACAAGAAATTGAAGCCTGGTGGAATGAACGGCGGCAACAAGACGCATCCCATGTCGAGGCTCTAACGAACTCCGCGATGGATGAAGGGTATCGTTCAGGTCTTGAGCAGGCCGAGCAACAAGTGAAGGCACAATATGAGAATACGATTAATGAAGCTAGTTCGGTACTTGAGCAAGCTCATATTGAGAAATTGAATATTATTCAGGAAGCAGAACCATTTCTGATCGAACTAAGTGTAGGTATCGCTCAGAAAATAATTGGAAAACAGCTTTCTGTAGAGCCAGACTGGACGATTCAATTGGTAAAAAAAGTGCTTGCTAGAAAAAAAGACCACGGCTTAATCACATTATGTGTATCCCCATCCCAGCATGCTTACATTCAAGATGCTAGAGATGAGTTGTTGCTTGTTATCGATTCTCAAGCCGAATTGCAGATCATTCCTGATGCAACGGTACAGGATCATGGTTGTGTCGTTCGATCCGCTTACGGAAGTGTAGATGCTAGAATAGACACGCAGTTACAAGAGATAAAGAAAGCACTTCTGCAAATTGCTGCAGTTCATGAGGAGGACGAATGAGTTTGCACTCTCTTCAAACGGCTAAATATCTTGACGCGATTGCACATGTAGATCCGATCAGGATCAATGGCAAAGTGACACAAGTCATTGGACTTATGGTTGAATCTGAAGGTCCCGAAGCAAGCATAGGAGATGTATGTCACATTTACCCAGTTCGTTCCAAGAAACCAATCGTTGCGGAAGTTGTTGGCTTCAGAAATAATAAAGTGCTCCTAATGCCGCTGGGCGAGTTGCATTCAGTAGGGCCCGGTTGCGATGTTGTAAGCACAGGTAAACCACTAACCGTAAAAGTCGGTCATGAACTGCTTGGTAAAATTTTGAACGGTCTGGGTGAACCGCTTGATGGATCATTGCTTCCTTCTAGAATGGGACAATATTCTACGAATAATACGCCAAGTAATCCATTAACAAGACCGAGAGTACTTGAACCGATTAGTGTTGGAGTACGATGTATTGACGGATTGCTTACCATTGGAAAAGGCCAGAGAGTAGGCATATTCGCTGGTTCAGGCGTCGGTAAAAGTACATTGCTTGGTATGGTGGCTCGTAATACATCTGCGGACGTTAACGTGATCGCACTGATAGGCGAACGTGGACGTGAGGTATTAGATTTTATTGAACGCGATTTAGGACCGGAAGGTTTAGAACGGTCGGTGGTCATTGTAGCGACATCAGACCAACCCGCATTGGTAAGGATGAAAGGGGCTCTAATTGCCACTTCAATCGCAGAGTATTTCAGAGATCATGGGTTAAATGTCATGATGATGATGGATTCTGTTACCCGTTATGCAATGGCGCTGCGTGAAGTAGGACTTGCCGTAGGTGAACCACCTGCAACAAGGGGTTACACGCCTTCAGTGTTTGCTAACCTGCCCAAACTGTTAGAAAGAGCGGGAACCGGACCAAGAGGTTCGATCACAGCTTTTTATACTGTATTAGTTGATGGTGATGATATGAATGAGCCTATCGCCGATACAGTTAGGGGTATCTTGGATGGTCATATTGTATTGGATCGTAAAATTGCTAATAAAGGACATTACCCGGCAATCGATGTGCTATCCAGTGTTAGTCGTGTAATGAAAGAGATCGTATCCGAAGAACAAACGGCAGCCGCTGAACATTTGAAACGTTTGCTCTCCGTTTATAGAGATTCGGAAGACTTAATTAATATAGGGGCGTACCAGAAAGGTTCTAACGCAGAAATTGACCAAGCCCTGCATTATATTCAATCAATTTGGGATTTTACGAAACAGAAGGTTGACGAGAAGGTGAATTACCAAGAGGCTCAAAAACAGCTGATTCAGCAATTTTCGAGGAGTTGAGTTAGTCCGTGAAATTTCGTTTTCCTTTACAAAAAATAGTTGATTTGAAGTCGAATGAGAAGATGCAAGCTGAATGGATGTTGTCTTCGGCTGTGTTCGAGCTTAATGAAGAAGAGCAATCATTACTCGAGTTAGAACAACAAAAGGGAATGATTCAAGGCCGCATGGCAGACTTCGTTACTACTCCCGTATCAGCTTCTGAGCTTCAAATGATGCAGCATTATGTTGTTCATTTAGACCATCAAATTCAATCAAAGCAAAAGGATGTAGAGCAAGCTAGATTGAATGTAGAGGATAAACAAAAACACCTGTCTCATCGCATGCTGGATGAAAAGGTTTGGAATACAGCTAAGGAAAAAGCATACCTGCAATATCAATCGACGCAACTCAAAAAGGAGCAGGAGCAGCTTGATGATATGGCTTCCGTTCGATATGTGAATTCATTTCATAATTAAGAAGCATCGATCGAAGCCTATCCATGATGTGCATTCGTGCTTTTTCGCTCTATCGCATTATGAAGTGGTTCACTTACTTCGAAATTAGCAATGCATGAAGGGGGAAGCGTTTTGGCCAAGACAGACGTTGAAAAAACTGCATATGGCGCGTTTGAGCGCTTCATCTATTTGATTTTGATACCGTTAGTGTTTACTTCAATACTCATTGGGGTTATGTTTGCGCTTTTTGATTTTGATTTTAAGAACAAGCTGTTGGCGTCAGCCAATGAGATTCCAATCATTAGGGCAATGGTTCCAGACCCTGAAGAATCTCCTAAAGATGATGCGAATCAGCTGAATCCGAAAGAGCTTGGTGCTTCCACTGCCGAACAAACCGCTCTGCTTAAACAAAAACAAGAAGAATTAACGCAAGCGATTGAAACGATTAAACAGCGGGATGAGACGATAAAAAGCCTGCAAGAACAAATTGCAGCTGCTGAGAGTCAGCAAGTAGAAGAAAAATTAAGTAAAGAAGCTTATGTACAACGTATTCAAGAACTGGCTAATACGTATGGGAAAATGTCCCCAAGTAAAGCTGCGCCCATTATAGAGAACTTAACTATGCCGGAAATTGTACTAGTACTTGATCAAATGAAACAAACAGAACAAGTTCGGATTTTGGAAAAGATGAATCCTCAGACCGCAGCAGAGGCGTCGATTTTATTAAAGGATGTTGTTAAGGTTGAAGATCAAGCTATTGAGGCGCTGCAAGCTAGATTAGCGCTCAATGTGGAACCGGAGGAGCCTGCACCGACAGGATTAACACAAGCGGAATTAGCACAAACGGTCGCAGGTATGGATGCCGAAACAGCAGCTGTGGTGCTGCTAGAAATGCTTCCTGCAAACGAAAGCAAGGTCGTTGAAATTTTGCGTGCCGTTAATGTTCAAGCACGTTCTCAAATTTTAACTTCAATTGCTGAAGAAAATAAGGAGGAAGCTGCTATATTGACGGCGAAATTAGGAGAAGGTTAATTTTTTGACATTATAAATGAAAGGAGGTGAAAACAATGAACGCACAGCACATTGTAAACCATACTGCTAACAGTGCAATAAACACTGGGAGCATCAATGCTAATCAAACATCCGGACCAATAGGTGTTTTTGCAAACAACAGTAATGTACTGCAAGGATCTCAGTCGTCACTTGCCTTTGTTCAAACGCTGCAGCAAGCCATGGTTCAATCAGGGATCGCATCGGAATCACTGCCAGCCAATCATCAGCTGCTTTTGCAACAACTAGGACAGGGGCTTGTGGATGTAGACAATGCCAAACTTAATATGGAAGGATTAACGCTTGAAGAGATTTCTACCCTATTGACAAATTGGCTGACTGCCCATCCTGAAGCGACAGAGCAATCATTAGAGCAACATCCTGAGCTAATCGCATGGTATCAACAAACAGCTGATCTATTAAATGCATCGAATCAAGGTACAGAAGTGAGCCATGCGAATGAAACGGCTAAACCCGTATTTAATGTGGCAACACATACCGAAATGACCAACTTGCGTTTTCAAGATCTTCAAAAGTTAATGTCGCAAGTTGTAGTCTCATTACAGAGTCAACCGGATCAAACCCAATTACAAGCATTAGCTGATCAGCTAAAAGGATTGCTTCAGAAAGCTTTAACTTCTGATGGGAATCATTTGAACGCAACCAAGGCATCTAGTTTACAAAATAGCCAGATCCAAGCTATTGTTTCGCAAGGAATGACATCGGATCAGTCCAAATTTGTTCGAGCTAGACAGACCAACACAGTTTCAATGGTTGTCACACATGAAGATTCCTTATTAATGGCTTCCAGTCATAAAAGGTCTGCACTTGAAATGCTTCATAATAAAGCAGCTGTAACACCTGTTATTTACGCGTTGACCCAGAGCGGGGAATCGTCTTCATCCGAAGTCGAATTAAAACAAAATCAAACACTAACAACTGAATTTACAAACGCAGTTCAACAGGAGCTTGCTAAAGCTGCAGGAGAATCACAACCTTTAAAAGCTGCGCCTCAACCCGTACAAGCAAACCAATTTGCACGTGAAGTGGCAGACATGTTCATGCAAAACCTAAAGATCAAACAAATGTTAAATGGTGTCACTGAAGCTAAAATTTCATTGATGCCCGAGCATTTAGGTCAAGTAGACATTAAAATCACGATGCAAAATGGCCAAATGGTTGCCCAATTTATGACTGAATCAATATTGGGTAAAGAGATGATTGATAGTCAGCTTTCTCAGTTGAGAGCAACGCTCCAAAATCAAGGCATTCAAGTGGATAAACTTGAGGTAACTCATCATAGTGATGCACAAACTGCTATGTTCCAGAATCAGAAACAAGGTCAGCAGTCCTTTGGACAATCGGGCCAACAAAAACAAAACGCCTCTCAAGATGTAGAACTAACATTGGAAGACCTTATGGAAGAATTTGTTCAGGATGATGCATTCCAATCAGCTCGATTGCATAAAGGCTCTTTCCATGCCACTGCATAAACCAGTATCAACGAGTTGGAATCTTATAAGTCTTTTAACATCATCAATGCATCTAAAGAGAGGGAGGTGTATACATGGCAACGAATAGTGTCCTTGGAACTCAAAATGTTTGGCCGAACTATGCTAAAGCTAACGTAGCTAAACAATCTACGGTTGAACAGAATAAAACTTTGAATCAAGACAGCTTTCTTAAAATTCTAATCACTCAGCTGCAGAATCAAGATCCCTCACAACCTTTACAGGATCGTGAATTTATCGCCCAAATGGCACAGTTCACATCAGTTGAACAACTTAGTAAAATGTCATCTGAACTTAAGCTTTTAAGACATTCGTTGGGCTTCTCTGCTAGTTTGATTGGAAAAGAAGTCAGCTGGGAAATGTATCAAGGAGACCAAAGCATTGTTCAGTCTGGAATCGTTGAAGCTGTCTTGAATAAAGAAGGCGAACAATTCCTGAAAATTGCTGGTCAGGATGTGCCGATTGATGCTGTTCTTTCCGTGTCAGAGCAGGAGGAAGAAGCATGAACGAGAACATTCAAATAGGTCAATTGTATCCGGGAAGAATAAATCCAGGTTTACACCGCAAACCAATACAAACAACAAACCATGATAATGGACAGCGTACGTTTCAATCCGTTTTAAATGATCAAATATTAAAATTTAGTCACCATGCAGAGATGCGTCTGCAGCAAAGAGGAATAAGGCTTGGTGAAGATCAAGTATCCAAAATTTTAGAAGCTGTGGATAAGGCAGCTGCCAAAGGTGCAAAAGAATCACTTATTTTAATGCAAGATTTAGCATTCATAGTTAATATCAAGAATCGTACCGTTGTAACTGCGATGGATGGTGCGTCAATGAAGGACAATGTATTTACGCAAATTGATAGTGCTGTGGTTGTATCCTAATGAATTAAATTTAAGGCTGGACCGTATAGGAAGCCTGAGCTGTGGACCGCTTGAAACAGCTATTAAAAGGAGGAACACGAATGTTAAGATCTTTGTATTCAGGTATTTCAGGGATGCGTGGTTTTCAAACGAAGTTGGACGTTATTGGTAATAATATTGCGAATGTTAATACTGTAGGATTTAAAGGCAGTCGTGTTATGTTTAAAGATATTTTAAGCCAAACTGTAGCTGGTGTCAGTGCACCAACTGACGAGCGTGGTGGAGCGAACTCTAAACAAGTAGGTTTGGGTGTAACTTTAGGAGCGATCGATACGATACATACACCAGGAAGTGCGATGACAACTAACATCGTAACTGATCTTCGTATCGATGGAGATGGATTCTTCGTAGTCAGTCCTACGGGTGAAGAGGAAAGTGCCTTATTAACGCGTGCAGGTAATTTTTCCATAGACGCGAATGGTAACATGGTTAACAGTGACGGCATGTTCGTTATGAGCTCGGATGGCGACATTATTACGATTGATAATGAAGAGATCTCTGCATTCTCAATCTCACAGGGCGGAGAAATTATAGCTGTAAATGCTGACGGCACATCCGAGGCTACAGGTATTTTCGTCGCAGTAGCAAGGGTAACGAACCCTGCAGGTCTAGATAAAGTAGGGGGCAATTTATACAGAATGACACCCAATGCGGATGCTGAAGAGCTTGAACTTACAACAGCAAATGATCCAGATGCGGGTACAGGTGCTATTATTTCAGGTCAGCTTGAAATGTCTAATGTGGATTTGACATCTGAATTCACAGAAATGATTGTTACACAGCGTGGTTTTCAAGCAAATTCTAGAATTATTACAACTTCTGACGAAATTCTACAAGAGGTTGTTAATCTAAAACGATAGGTAAGGCATTAAGATGAAAGGGGACGAAAGTCCCCTGACATCCTGCATAGATACTTTTCCTAACGAGCTAGGAGGATGAGATGGTTACCTTAACAAGACTGAATGGAACACCTGTGACTTTAAATGCGTTACTCATAGAAATGATTGAGGAAACACCTGACACGCTCATCACCTTGACGACGGGGAAAAAAATAATAGTTCTCGAAAAGGTGCCAATTGTGGTAAGCTTAGTTCAACACTATATGCAATCTATTGCAGCAATTAAAGCGGTTGTTAAGAGTAGGGAGCAGGAGGGATCATAGTTGTTTCGAAAAATGTTGCCATGGGTCATAATTGTACTGGTTTCTATTACCTTAATTATTGGGGCAGCCTTCTTTATGCTGCAATATTTGAAGGATGATTCAGGTCCAGAGAACCTAAATCAAGAGGCGAAAGAATCAGTCGAAGAAGTAGAACCACAACAATTGACAGCCGATGAGGTTGTCAAATTAACAGTTAATATGGATGATGTGATTACAAATCTATCAGATCGTGATTATATTGTAAAAGTTAGCTTTGCATTTCAATTGAAAGATGTCAAAAGTAAAGAAGAATTTGAGAAAATTAAAGAAATATCCGTTAGGCCTATCATTATCCGGACATTAGCAGATACACAGC
>CAYUSG010000119.1:0-11869 GCA_964447355.1 uncultured Paenibacillaceae bacterium | reverse complement strand
TCAATTATTTTCTTAATAATATTTTCTTTATAAATTGATTCATGTCTTTAATCAGCGATAGACTCGGGTCACATGTCCCCCGCACCCGCATTCATCAATATATACGATGCGCTCAATTTGAATGCCCAAGCGATTAAGCTCATCGGTCAATTGAGGTATAAATCCATCCTCAGGATGACCCGCCTCTCCCGGCGTAATGATATTGACGTAAAAGGACGATGCAGTTTGTTGAACAGCCTCGACGGATTCCTCAATCAACGCTTCTGGATGATTGGGATCGTAGTCCTCCTCTAGATTAATAGACCAATCACACGATTTGGTCACTTGAATGAATTCCCGCATCGGTAGTCCCCTCCTTCTACTCCTTACATATAATATACAGCTAAACCCGCTGTACGAACAGTGTGCAGGATCACATTGTCGCATGCCAACCACATATAATGAAGGGGGGTATCCAGAAAGTCGTATTAGCGACTTTTGGATACCCCCCATAATGTCTCAAAATCCTAACATATCAGCATTCATGATGACTAATTTCATGACTGTTTCCACTTTTCGGACAGCCTCCTCATTAGTTATCGTGTAATGAGATCTTGGCCTGACGCCAAAGATTCAATTTCTCGTAACGTGGGCAGCCCTTCCCAATCGCCTTTATATTGAACGGCCAGCGCACCCATGATGTTACCTCTATTCAACGCAGATTGTATGGTGCTTATAAACGACGGCTCTGAAGGTTGATCCAGCAGTGTTGCTGCCTCATGATCTAAGATGCAGGATAAGAACCCTGTAGCAAAGGCGTCACCTGCCCCAACCGTATCTACGATATGTTTAACCTTCTGACCCGGCACCTTAATAGCATGACCCTCTATCATCCCTATGGAGCCTTCGGCACCTAGTTTCATAGCAACTAATTTAGGACCCCTACTTAGAAATGTACGACCCATTTCTTCTATATGAGCTGATCCCAATAGAAACTCAGCTTCCTCTATGCCCGGCATAAATATGTCGCATAAGGGGATGATCGATAGCAAGGTCGTTCTTGCTGTCTCCTCATCCCACAATTTTCGCCTTAAATTAGGATCGAAGGATATCGTCATACCTTGCTTACGCGCTAAGCGCATGACTTCACAGATCATCTCAGCAGTACCCTCTCCTAAAGCGGGGGTAATACCAGTAACATGTAAGTGTCTGGCGCCCTCAAGCCATGAAGGCGTAATATCCGCTGCACTCAATGTACTTGCAGCCGATCCGCGTCGGTAATAGTAGATGTTAGGGTCTCCATATCCTTTAAACTCTTTAAAATAAACCGCTGTCGGTGCTTTATCATCTCGAATGACACATGAGATATCAATGCCTTCTCCTGCTAAAGTAGACTTAATTTTATCCCCAAAAGCATCCGTGCCCAGCTTACTGATCCACCGGACCTTTTTGCCCAAACGGGTTAATCCAATAGCCACATTAGATTCAGCACCAGCGATCGTTTGAGTAAAGAGTGGAGCATGTGCAAGTGAACCGTCCTGCATCGGCTGGAACAATACCATGCTTTCTCCAATGGTTACTACATCGACCATGTTAACCCCTCCTTCGCATACCCGCTTAATAGCTTCTATTCACTCTATTGACTCCCAAACGGTTTGCTTGATAATGTCGTGCAGACCGTCTGCTGAAAAGCCAGGTTGGCCCACAAAATTCGTCAACGCCACAAGACCGCCGTCTAAGCTCGGGATGCTCGAAATATCTCTTGCATTTTCCTTCTTTAATCCACCGCCATATACGACGGAAGGTTTAAAGTTATAATGCGTTTGGACGACTTCTCTAATCCATTCTGTAACAAATCCAATATAGGTGCTGTCTGGCGGTGTTTTCCCCGGTCCAATCGCCCAAATCGGTTCATAGGCTATCACTAAGCGTTCTTGATAAGGCTCGATACCTCGAAGTCCCACCAACAGCTGATCCTGCAGTACTTGCTTTATTCTCGGTTGCTGTTCTTCGAAGGTTCCCTCGCCTTTATCTTCCATCGTTTCACCTACGCAGAACAATACATTCAAACCCGATTCAAGTCCGCGATGCACAGAAGCATTAAGCAATGTCCCTATCGCCTGATTCGCTTTATTCAATTCAAGTGTTGATTCTGAGATAGTTGCATTATACGCATGAAGGATGCCTAATTTATCTTTTCTTTCCTCCGAATGACCGATGATCGACCAGTCTGCGCCTAAATTACGGGCAGCTGCCGCAGGCAGCAGGGTAGTAAAAGCGCCGAAGTTTCCCCCCGGCGCTACATTGTCACGATAAACCCCCTGTGACCCTATAGAGATCCCAGCTGTTGCTTGAGCATCAAATGCAGCAAGGTATCGCTTGGCACTAAGGATCAGTCCTTCAGGAAGGAGAAACGTTAATTTACAATGCTTCAGCTTGCCTAAATTCAGCTCCACACAACGATGCATCACTTGTCCGATCCATTCATCTGGATTAGATACAGGGGAAACCCCGCCTAATTCGACGGGGACATCAAAGCGTTTAAGATTGACAAATATATGTTTCAATACGTTTGCTCCTTTATAAAGGTTTTCACTTTATAGGCCTGCGGCTTGGATAAATTTCTTAACGTTCGAAGTGACGGTTCCCCAATCCTTGGACTCGATAGCTTCTTTACCTAGAATCTGTGCCCCGAAACCAATAGCGGCAGCCCCCGCATCGAACAATTGCGCTGCTAATTCAGCATTAATTCCACCGCTTGGCATGAATAAAATGTTGTCTAGCGGGGCTTGAACTTGCTTCAAATAATTCACACCAAGCACATTAATCGGGAATACTTTAACGACATCTGCCCCCGCTTCAACAGCTGCTTGTGCTTCAGAAGGTGTAAACGTACCTGGTATAGAAATAAGTCCTTTTGCCTTGGTATGCTTAATGACATCTAGGTTCATATTCGGTGAAATAATATATTTGGCACCTGCAGCTGCAGCTTGATCCACTTCGTCAACCGTCAATACCGTACCTGCCCCAATAGAAGCTTCAGTAAACTCTTGATTCAGCAATGCAATCGATTCATAGGCGTTTTCTGAATTGAGAGTGACTTCAAATAAACGAATCCCCGCATCGTAAAGGACGCGAGTGACCTCCACACATTGTTCGGGTGTAAAACCTCTGTAAATCACGACAAGCTTTTGTTGTGTCATAAATTCCACTACATTATTCATGTCCATTCCTCCTAAGCATCATTTTTTATGGATTAACGATTAAGTCTTGCATACGTCGACCATCTAATTGAGAACAATCCTTCAGCCCTAATATACCCGCGATCGTTGTTCCCATATCATTCATTTTGTAAGGGCTGGTTCGATCTCGTTTAGCTCCCTTGTTGACGGTTGGGCCCATAAACAACGCAATTCCGTAATTAGAAGAATGCGCAGTCGATGCTGTCGGAATCTGCGGGCCATGGTTGGCCCCTGGTGCAGTGACGGGTGCAACGATGTCTCGATTATCGTTATAACCCCAGACGAAGCCTTGATTATAGGCGAAGATGACATCCCCTGCGTCGTCACCCCAGAATCCGAGAGGACCGGCATCTTGCTTACGAACGGTAATACCCGCAACGTTCATTAATCCCTCTGGTGTTTCGTGGTACCAAGTCGTAATCGCATGGAAAATCTCTGTTTGGACTTTCTCATAATCCGCGGGATCTACGATCCCTTCTGCTTCTCGCCCCTTTAGGTTTACGAAAATTTCCATCCCGCCGCGCTCATTCTTTAAGTATGCTTTGGACCTGTTCATCAGCGGCAATCCTGATTGATCAAGCGTACAAAGCCCAGATTGTTCTAACCGACTATAAATATCACACATATAAGCATTCGGTACATCACCGTGATCCGAAGCTAAGATCAGCAACGTATCTTCTGATTTATGCTGGATCAAGTGGCCAATAGCACGATCTAATACCATGTAACTGCTTCGCATCACTGCTTCACATTGTTTCGCACGATCCGGTGTATAGAAAGGGGAGGCTGGATCATATTCGCCCAAACAAGTATGATGAGTTTCATCATTGAGACGGAATACAGTCGCAAACAAATCGAATTGCTTGTTGTTTAACAGCCATAGGGCCGTTTCCGCAAGCCACATCGCTTGATATTCGCCTTCCTCAAGGCCCGTTTCCATGTACAAATTGCCTGGAGCTACTGAAACGGTCCACTTGGATATGAACGGACCGACATGCTCTAACAGCTCCGCTTCTAACGCCTTATCATTGGAGAATGACAGCTTGCGGTTGATTTGGGATTGAAGCAAATCGATTTCTCCGCTCTGACGATCATAAGCCAGCAGCTTAAATCTTCCGATACCAATGCTTCCGCCAATGGTGAGTTCCAGCCACGGGGTCCATTGACCAAGCGCAACGTTCACAGCTTGTCCATCGCTGAATTTAATACTAATTTCTTCATCATTTACAGGGGTAATTTGAATGCTCTCTGCATGCTGGTCATGTGTCGCCAGTACGAATTGGAACCGTTCATCGACACGTTTAATGCCGCTACGATTCACTTTTTCATGATAGGCAAGTGTGCCCGCAGCGGGTGGCCAGCCTAAAAACTCCGTCTTCTGTTTTGCAGGCCACTTGTCAAGATGCGTGCTGTATACCATTGGAGCTGCTAATTCGAAAGGAGCGCCTCCTTTTCCACTCCAATAAGGAGCAAATTGGTAATGGCCGGTACCTTCGGTTGATAACGTTTCGGGAAAATGAACCAAAGCCCCTTTCTTTCCTTGCTCGTCCATATACCCTAATAAATTACCTTCATTGCTTAAAGACATACGCTGGCCCTTCCAACTCGTACCCGGTGCCTGTCCTGTCATAAAAGAAACAAAGTTCACATCACCCCAAGTCGATATATAGGGAAGCAGCTCTGCACTAGCACCTTGGTTCATTAATGATGATATATTCGGCAAATGACCTTCACTTGCAAACTTATAAACCAGTTCCGGCATCAGACCGTCGACACCAAATACAATCACTTTCTGATTCATGATATCACTCTCTATCTATAATTTTTATATGAGAATCAATTTCATAATGCGCTATGGAGCAATATCAACCGCAATATATTGAATATTCAGTTTAAAATGAATCTATATATTGCGATGAGGTGTGCTATTTTGTTAATTATGAATTTGATTCATGATGAAAATAGATTTAAAGGTTAAATACTTGTCTGCCGTATTCTTTCAATACATCTCTATTAACCTCAATACCGATACCTGCTTGTTGCGGGATAGAGACTTTACCATTCACCATTGAAATGGCATTATAAATCAAGTCCTCTCTGAACGGATGCGCAGATTGATCATATTCCAACATAGGCTCAATAGGATTTAATGACATTGGCGTCGCCGGCAAGCTTGCAATAAACTGCAGCGAAGCAGCAAGTCCGATACCAGAGCCCCATACGTGTGGAATAAGCATCGTGTTGTAGGCTTGGGCCATGGCAGCAATTTTCTTACACTCTGTAAACCCTCCTGACGACATTAAGTCAGGCTGCAGAATGTCTAGGGCATTCGTAGAAATCCAGTTGCGATACCCTGTTTTGCCGAAGATGTTCTCCCCTGCTGCAACATAAGTAGATGTCAGGTTCTTCAGTTGTCTATAACCTTCGATATCTTCTGGAGCCAGGGCTTCCTCGAAGAAATGAACGTTGGCTCCTTCGGTTTCGATCAGTATACGTCTAGCTGAAGGAACATTATAAGCACAATTGGCATCCATCATGATCATGACGTCATCCCCGACTGCTTCCCGAATCGCGTACACATACTCAATATCACTGTCTACACCAAATCCAGTTTTGAGCTTTAAAGCTTTAAAGCCGCGTGATATGTGTTGTTTCGCTTCCTCCACTCCGGCTTCAGGATAGACCTGGCCTTTCTTGCGGTAAAAGCCTGTAGCATACGGAGTAACTTCCGTACGGAAGGCACCGCCAAGCAGCTTATGAATCGGCTTATTTAAAGCTCGACCCATGATATCCCATAATGCGATGTCCACTCCGCTAATCGCATTTACTGCGGCACCATATTGACCGAAGGGGCGAGTTCTGTTATACATTTGCTCCCATAACACTTCAACGTCAAATGGATCACGGCCCAGCAGCATCGGTTTAAAACAAAACTCTACGAAAGAAGCAGCGATTTCAGGAGGTTGTAAGCCATGGCACAGGGATTCACCCCAACCGATAATGCCCTCATCTGTAACAATCTCCACTATCATGGAGCTTCGTTTTTCAACCCACCCTTGCGAGAATGAAAACGGCTCTTCCAGCGGTGTACTGATGACATGTGGAATGACATCAATAATTTTCATTATATTCATCCTTCCTTCATTTAGGGAATGAGATTTCCCCATTTATCAAAGCTTAAATCCATTTTGTCCATGACTCGCGTTCGCGGGCTTTCTTTTATTTGGGGCAAACATCCTTCCGAAACCCATAGACTGCTTAATTCCAAAGTACTTTTAATACGCACTATTTTTATGGGTCCCACTGCGTTACTAGTTCTCATAGCCACAGCAATAGCCTCACGGTCATTCTTTACCGTTACAGGTATGCGCGACCCAGCTAGAACGGTTGCAGTAATGGCGTTGGCATACATATCACTCAAGTTTATTTTGTCTACTAATTTTCTTGTCGTAATATCCGCCACACCAACTCCAATAGCGTTTCCCCCAGATTCTTCAGTGATGTCAAGGACAACCAACTTATTAATTTGAGGGGTGGGTGCAGGTACAAATGCTGCAGATCCAGCACGATTAATAATATTAGGGTCCATTCCCGCGCCACTGATGTTTTTGCCCATTACATCAACGATTAGGACATCAATATCGTCCAGAGGAAGGCTGGGCATTAATGATTTCGCTTTGGCTAGGAGTGCCTTCTCTTCATCGACCCAGCCCTTCTTCTCAACAATTCCTAATAAGGTTAATTGATCGTAAGCATTTTCTAACATTGCAACGCCCATTAGAATTGGCGCCTTTTCAAGAAAGATCGGCGCTGCCTCTAACAGCTGGGGGCCAAGCTTGGCAAAGCCCCCCTGATGAAACGCTGTTGCTCCTTTGTGCTTACCAATGCCAATCACCATCATTTTAGTCAGGCCGCTTTCAAGTTCGCCTCGAAAGCTGGTATGCGGTTTAACTCGATTCACGACGATAATCCCATCGGATTCGTAAGCCAGCTTGTCACAATATAATGGGGTGCCGTTTGACAATCGTCCAATCTCTATCACTTCCATTGAACTGTATATGGGGGCACCTATCGATGCTTCAGTAATCCCATAAGCATGCAGTATCTCTTTCTGATGGTCAGCCTTCCCCCCGCCATGACTGCCCATGGCAGGAAATAGGAACGGGCTTGCGCCTTTCTGTTTCAATTGCGCTACTAATTGTTTCAATACGGTTGCCAGTTGATCGATGCCTCGACTTCCCACAGCAATGGCGATCTTCATACCGGGTTTAATATTCTGGAAGCCCTCACTTACGGCTAGCTGCTGCTCTAATGCTTGTCCAATATCGGATAACTTCGGATCATTCCATCGTTGTTCAACTTTATACATGGCGGGAAAATCGTAAGATAATCCGCCTTCTACAACCAATTCAACTTCATCCCAAGTTTGCATGCTTGTAAACCTCCGGATTAGCGATATACTCCGGTTTTCCGCCTTTTAATACTTGGATAACACTTCTAGCTGCGGACATCGCCACGGTATAATTGGCTTCAACCGAATGACCTGCTATATGCGGTGTAACGATCACATTGTCCATGTGAATAAACGGATGATCTCCCGGCGGTTCTTGAGCCAGAGCATCAAGAGCTGCTCCAGCAATTCGTTTCTCCTGAAGGGCTTTAATTAAATCCGGTTCATTCACAATATCGCCTCTTGCCGTATTAATAAGGAATGCAGAAGGCTTCATTAGTGCAATCGTACGCTCATTGATGAAATGCTTCGTTGATGGCAGAGAAGGCAAATGTAGACTAACCACATCTGAGCGGCTTAACAACTCCTCCGCGGTGACAATATTCACACCGTGCTCCTGCGCAAATTCCAAATTGGGATAAGGATCGTACGCCAATATGTTCATACTGAATCCTTTTGCTCTTTGGATGACTTCCTTCCCGATTTGGCCCATTCCAACGACCCCAAGTGTCTTTCTGTAAATTTCTTGACCTATAACAACTTTCCAACCCAGCTGCTTCACGACGTCTTGGGCTTTATTAAGCTGTCTAGAGAGTACCAGCATCAATGTTAATGCTAAGTCAGCAACAGCGTGCTTATTGCCTCCCGGCACATTAGAAACCACAATCCCTTTATCCGTGGCGGCCTTTAGATCTATCCGATCGACACCAACACCATACTTGGCAATAATTTTTAATCGGTTCGCTTTTGTTAATACCGCTGCTGTGAAATAATCGTCACCCACAATCGCGGCGTCAACATCCTCGATTAACTCCATCAGTTCTTTCTCACCCAAAGTGCTGCCGCGGTAGGGATTATCAACGATCTCATAACCTTCATGTTTAAGCATATCGAGCGGTTCTTGGTCTAATACTCCAAACATTCTCGATGAAATTAATATGCGCATTAAGCATTCCTCTTTTTCCTGAAAATTTGCTTAAGATATGGAGTGACAACAGGCGCTAAGAAGGATAACGCGGCAAGTATAATGAATACGGCTGAAATGGGCTTGGTGAAGAATATAAGCCAACTGCCATCTGATAAAATCAAGGCCTGTCTCAATGAATTCTCAGCGATTGGACCAAGAATGATGCCCAGCAGCATAGGAGTAACAGGATATCCGAAATAAGGCATCACAACACCAATGACACCAAAGAACAACATCAATTTAACATCAAACAACGTATTATTGACCGCATAGGCTCCAATGAAACATAACACTAGAAGAATCGGCAATAAGACGTTAACTGGCACTTGAGTGATCCGTACAAATAAGCGAATCGCCAAACTCCCTTGCAGATACATAATGATATTTACAATAATGAGACCTACCATGATCGTGTAAACAATATTAGCGTAGTTCACGAATAGCTGGGGCCCAGGTGTCAATCCTTGCATCATTAATGCCCCCAGCATAATTGCTGTGACCGTATCCCCAGGTATACCGAGGGTTAGCAGCGGGATTAATGTCGCTCCAGTTACCCCGTTGTTACCTGCTTCAGAGGCCGCAATACCATCCAATGAACCCTTACCGTACTTCTCCTTGTTCTTGGCCGCACGTTTGGCTTCATTGTAACTAAGAAAGGCAGATATGGCAGCGCCTGTTCCCGGTATAGCCCCAATAAATGTTCCTATGGCACTCGACTTCAAAATGGTTTTCATATACTTAAACGCTTTACTAAATGGAAGCTTTGTGTCCACATATTTATTGCTTTCCTTTATTTTTAAATGGGCGAATTGACTGCGATTGAGTATTTCAGATATAGCAAACAATCCAATTAACGCTGGAATTAATGCAATGCCGCCCATTAAATTTTCATTATTAAAGGTGAGCCGGGGAACTGCACCAATCGGATCCAAACCGATGGTTGAGATAAGCATACCCAAGGCACCCATGATCAAGCCCTTTGCTAATGACTTCCCGCTGACACTTGAAATCATGGCAAGACCGAACACAGCCAACGCAAAAAATTCAGTTGGACCAAATTTTAGTGCAAACTCTGCTAATTGAGGTGCTACGAATAATAGGATTAAGGCACTGAAAATCCCCGCAATAGTGGAAGCGAATGTCGCCATTCGCAGTGCTTCACCTGCCCTGCCTTGCTTTGCAAGGGCATATCCATCTTCGGCTGTTGCTGCTGAAGCTGGTGTGCCGGGAGTTTTGATGAGAATGGCTGTAATAGAACCTCCATAAATACCGCCGCAATATACACCCAGCAACAAAAACATACCTGTTTCCGGGGCCATTCCGAATGTTAAGGGGAGCATTAAAGCAACACCCATGGTCGCCGTTAGTCCGGGCAACGATCCAAAAATGATGCCGGCTGCGACACCAAGAAACATAAACGTAATATTCGGGAGTGTAAATGTATTGATTAAACCAGTTAATATTAATTCACCCACGAGCCTACTCCCTCCTTATGGCAGCTGCACATACATAATGTTTTCGAATACATATTGAATCAATACAACAAACGCAATTAAAATGGCGTAATGGTACCATTTACGTGATGACAGAACCCATAATATCAGAGACATAATAATAATCGTCGAGATTAAATATCCAAGCCATTCTATGACGAACACATACAGAAACATTAGAATAAATACAGCGACAGCCGCCCATATACGCTGGCCTTCCGTACCTTTTTGCTCTTCTGATGTTTGTGCTTCCTTCTTCTTAACAAACGTTTTAAGAATGATCCCCGCGCTTAACACCATCACAGTAACAGCAATAAATTTCGGAAAGAACGCAGGACCTAACGTAGACAGCCTATCTTCAACCGTGATGTCATAAGGTAAATAAAACCAAAGCGCTAAGCCAAACAAAAATAAAAACAACGCGCTATACCTTTCCTTTAGAATACTGTTCATCATCAACGTCCTTTCAAAAAATAAATATAGGGTGCAACATAAGGAGCACCCTATTTACTTTCAATTGTTTACTGCTGTGTTAGTCCCAACTCTTCAATAATTTGCTTATTGATTTCGAATTCGGATTTGATCTTTGCCATAACCTCTTCGCCTGTTAATAATTGTTGTGCTAGGTTATTCGAATTCAAGAATTTCTGGAACTCCTCTGACTGAATAGCGTTTATGAACTTCTCTTCTAAGAAAGCTACAATTTCATCTGGTGTCTCGGCAGGTACTAAGACCATCTTCCATACACTCATATCAATGTCAAAACCTTGTTCTTTCATCGTTGGAAGATCAGGAAGATCTTCAAAGCGCTCTGGAGAGAAGATACCTAGCAAGCGGATTTTTCCTGCTTCAGCTTGTGGAACCAAGTCGAAAGGGTGGCCTGCCACTGCATCAACATGCCCTCCAAGCAACGCTGTCATTGCAGGATTTCCTCCCTTAAATGGAACATCACTTGCTTCAATACCCGCTTGTTTGAAGAATTCCGCTTGAGCTAGATGCGGGAAAGAACCGGATCCAGAGTGACCGTATTTCAATACTTTTCCAGAATCCTTTTCTTTTAATAGATCTTCTAAGGTATTCCATGGTGAATCGGCATTCACAGCTAGAATAATCGGTTCGTAAGTGATCCCCACAATCGCTTTAAAATCATCAATCGAATAGCTCACATCACGAAGTGTAGGCTGGGCAGTCATAACACCGCTTGCTTGCGCAACAATCGTATAACCGTCACCTTTTTCTTTAGCCACTTCGGACGTTGCAATGGTTCCATTCGCACCATCACGGTTTGTGATAATGATAGGTTCACCGATGTCCTTACTGATAATATCAGCTAGCGCTCTGGACATAATGTCTGTACCGCCACCCGCTGCCCAAGGTACTACAAATGTAATAGGCTTTTTAGGATAATCCAGTTCTTCTTTTGGTGCTTCTGTGTTCTGTCCTTCTCCTGTAGTGCCTTCCTGCTGATTAGGCGTATTGGTTTGTTCGCCTTGATTGGCACCACAACCCGCTAACACCAAGCTAAACATCAGAACAAACGCCATAACTGCAAATAACGACTTTTTCAATGTGTTGACCCTCCTAGATGTATGGTTTTTATAATAAAATGCCCTAAATCGGACACCTTATCCCCCGATAAAACGCTTACATTAAAAATAAAAAATAAACGTTTTTTTCAGACCTTTTACCCCCTCCTTCGTTTATTTGTTCCATATATGAAATATGATATTATATATAG
>CAYUSG010000118.1:6846-12362 GCA_964447355.1 uncultured Paenibacillaceae bacterium | reverse complement strand
TGATATTTTAAAGCTACTTTATTATATTTATTTATATAATCATTTGGAGGTTATGAATATGATAATTAATCATTTAAGTGAAATTATGGGGAGGAAACGGCTTAAGGTGTCCGATGTCGTTGCAGGAACAGGATTAGCAATTAATACTGTTTCAGGTTTATACCATGATCGGGTAAAGCGTGTTGATCTTGATACACTGGACAAGCTGTGTGATTTTCTTGAAGTGGAGATCGGTGAGATATTGGAGCATGTGAAGGGGTAGGAGATAAGCTTAAGCAACACCTTTATTATGGGGTGTTGCTTTTTAGTTAATTATGAAACACTCGAATCGATGGGACAATTCGAGAAATATATCGCCAGAAGCTTCTTCTTCTGGATGACTCGTTTCTTGAAAACAAAATATGAAGGGGTCGACATCGTTTACCTCGCCCACCATACCGAGGCAAAGGAGGTCACTGAAGAGGAGTTCTTCACCAAAGGTGAAAGCGGCGGAACGATCTGTTCGTCAGTCTATGCTAAAGCATTACAAGTCATCGAAGAACGTTATCCGCCTGCAAGCTATAACATCTATCCGTTCCATTTCTCAGACGGCGACAACCTTACCTCAGACAACGAGCGCTGCGTCAAGCTGATCGAAGCGTTGATGGAGCGGTCTAATATGTTCGGATATGGGGAAGTCAATCAATACAACCGAAGCAGTACGTTAATGTCTGCCTACAGGCATATCAAAAACCCTATCTTCAGATACAGCATTATTCGTGAGAAAGGCGAAGTCTATAAAGCATTGAGAACCTTCTTCACCCATGAAGAGGCGGGGGTGTCACGATGAATTCCGAAGAGATGAAAGCACTTCAACGCGCGATTGATGAAATCACCGAGATCGCCGAAGGCTTTGGCCTCGACTTCTATCCGATGCGGTATGAGATATGCCCAGCTGATATCATCTATACGTTCGGTGCTTACGGTATGCCCACCCGCTTCAGTCATTGGAGTTTTGGAAAAACCTTCCATAAGATGAAGATGCAATACGATCTTGGCCTTAGTAAAATTTATGAGCTCGTCATCAATTCCGACCCCTGTTATGCTTTTCTCCTTGATGGCAATTCGTTAATTCAGAACAAATTAATCGTTGCCCATGTATTAGCCCACTGCGACTTTTTTAAGAATAACGTTAGATTCTCCAGAACCAATCGCAGCATGGTCGAAAGCATGTCTGCCACAGCAGAACGTATCAGACACTATGAATTTGAATATGGCACCGAAGCTGTAGAGACCTTCCTCGATGCAGTTCTGGGTATTCAAGAACATGTTGATCCTAGTCTGATCAAGCCTTACGGTTATAGGTCTACAAGAAAAGACACCACCGTCTCTCCCGAATCTAGAAAAAAAGCGACAACAGGCTATGAGGATCTATGGGAACTTGATCCAAAAACGAAAGAAGAAACTCAGCCGCAGAAGCCTAAACGAAAAGCGTTCCCCGAACGACCCGAGAAAGATATCATGCTGTTCATCGAAGAGTACGCAGAGGATTTAACTGAATGGCAGCGCGATATCCTATCTATGATGCGTGAAGAAATGTTATATTTCTGGCCGCAAATGGAGACGAAGATCATGAACGAAGGCTGGGCATCGTATTGGCATCAGCGGATCATACGTGAGATGGACCTGACCTCGGATGATACCATTGAGTTTGCTAAACTCAACGCTTCAGTCGTGCAGCCCTCCCAGCATATGCTGAATCCATATTACCTCGGATTGAAGATCTTCGAGGACATTGAACGCCGCTGGGATAACCCCTCGCCCGAGGAACAGGAGCGCTTCGGGCGTAAGCCTGGGAAGGGCCGTGAGAAGATCTTTGATGTGCGGGAATTCGACCAAGATACGTCGTTTATTCGCAATTACATGACTAAGCAGCTTGTGGAGGATCTTGATCTATACGTGTTCGAAAAGAAAGGCCAAGAATGGAAAATCACCGACAAAGCGTGGGAGAATATTCGAGATCAGCTCGTCTACTCCAGGGTAAACGGCGGTTTTCCTTATCTCGAAGTGATTGACGGTGATTACAATCGTACGGGTGAAATACTCATTAAGCATTCCTTTGAAGGGATGGAGCTCGATATTAAATATCTGGAACGCACACTGCCTTATGTTCATCAACTGTGGGGCAAATCAGTGCATCTTGAGACCGTTATCGAGGGTAAGCCTGTCCTATTCAGCTATGACGGTACGAAGCACAGTCGTAAGTTTTTGTAGATATAAAACGGTAATGACTTAAAAGGTTCCCTCTTTGTATGGGAACCTTTTAAGGGTAGTCATATTAGCAATTTTGTAAATGATATGATTGAGTATGCGGATAATAACTCATAAAGAAAGAGCACCCAATACATGGGTGCTCACGTGTGTTAATCAATTCATTATGATGACCGTCTCCAAGGCGTCCCCAAATAGCGAAGAGCCCAACGATCAAGTCCATACCAACCTGCTACTTTCCAACCTAACACGAGCCATGTTGCCAGAATAAATAATAAAGGGTTCGTGCTTAATGTCCCTGCAAACAAGAAGCTGGCATTCATTAAACCGCCGAAGAAAGCCGCGATACCTGTCAGCAACCCTAGAATCAACCCTAGTCCTACCAATACCTCGCCATAAGCAACCATATGTGCAAACACTTTTGCGTTGGGTAACACAAAGCTTTCCAGAAAGGAAGCATACCATCCTGTGACATCTTTTCCTTCTTCAGCTTTCAATAATGCACCTTTCACAAACCCTTGGATTGCCGCTCCGCTACTTTCACCAGTCCAAGCATCCGCAGTGACCTTATGCCAGCCAGCATTGAGCCAAGCATACCCTACATAAAGACGAATGATTAACCATATCCAGGCTGACCGCGTATCATTAAATAGGAACCGAGAAACTGGATTTTCAGGCACAACAATACTTTTCCCCTGTAATGTTACGTTTTTGTTATCCAAATGTATCTCCTCCAGTATGAATGATCTCCTTTCCTATTTAACCACAATTACCCAACACCTTCAATTACAATCGTTATTGGGGCTGATTTCTCATATATCCCCCAACTTAAATTTCGCTTTGGATTAATTCGGCTTGTTGTAACAATTTCTCAATGATGATGGCTGTCTCTGCTTTTGTAATGTCATGGTAGGGGTGGAACAAACCGTTATAGCCTACAACCAAATTTGCGGCAACCACTTCGGCAGTGGCTCTTTGTGCCCATATGCTGATCTCAGTGTGATCTTGAAACTTCGACAGTATGTTATACTGTTGTATTTCGCTAAGTGCCGCCTCAATCCCAGCCAATTCCATAGCTCGCGAAATCATTAACATCGCTTCTTGACGGGTGATCGTTTGGTCCGGCCTAAAGGTATGATCTTCATACCCATAAACGATGTCATACTCGAACGCCTTTGAAATTGCGTTAGCATACTTATCATGACGATTCACATCCACAAAGGGAGCTTTAAACTCACCATCCGTTAAACCAAGAGCTCTAACTATTGCTGTTGTAAATTCCGCCCGAGTGATCGCCTTATTCGGTTCGAATATATCACCCTCTATTTCGAATATTAATCGAGATGTTAAATTAATAATGGGGGCCTTGGCCCAATGGTTTCTCACATCTTTAAACTCTCTCTGATTATAAATGAGCGTATAAGTACTATTCGTTAAACTGTTAATAACAGCGTAGTAACTATTATCTCGTTTGATCACATAAGTGGGTACATGGAAAATTGAATCTCCCTCTACTATTACAGCTGTTGTCACTGCTGTGGGCTGAATACCTTCAGGTATCGGGATTTTACGTTCAACATAGGCTTGAAATTGATTAGAGTAAAGAACAGCCCCTTCAACGGATACATGAATTGAAAAATCTATCGGCTCGGACACCAGCTCGAACTGTTCTTTCTCAGCAAGCAATTCCACCTGCTCCTTCACTTCAGGGGTACTCTTTTCAAGCGTAATACTGACTTCAATCGCTTCGCGTGGTATCTCCGGATCTATGGTCTTCATAAAATGATCAATTTCACTTGCTTGAATGGTGTAGTGGCCCACATCGGATTCAATGTTTATCAGATCCCCACGTTGAGACAATAAATCAATGGATTCTCCACTTAACTTCGTGAATACTGCGTCGGCTTCCATCGTTACTGGTATATTAAGCTTCAAATTTTCTTGCTTTTGCTGAAGAAATTGTTCAAGCCGTTTCGTATCCACTGTTACATCAACGATGTTTGCGTTGTGCTCCTCTTTCGACTGCACTGTGTACCAATGACTGGATTGCGATGATGCTGGCTCAGTAGAAGTAGGGATTTTAAAATCGTTACCGCGAGGTTTTGCATTCACTTCACTGGAAAAATGGCTAGATCCGCTTGAATTTCGAGCCTTAACGGCAAAGTAATAAGTAACTCCATTCTGTAATCCCGTCACAACAAATTGTGAATGTACGTCTGAGACAATCGCTACAGGTTGTTCGATATACTGTCCTGAAGCATATCCCAGATAAACATCGTAATATTGCGCCCCCTCTACTCCACTCCACTTCAGAAGAATCTTGCGGTCATCCGCCTCGGCAAACAACCCTGTTGGAGCTTCTGGCACATCAGGTATGCTGTTTGTTGGTGTAGATGCGATTGCTTCGGACATAGCACTGCTGCCCCCCGCATTCAACGCCTTTATAGCAAAATAATAAGTCGTACCATTGACGAGGTCCATCGCAATATATTCATCTGTGTCTGCATTAACTGTCGCTACAGGGACCTCATCAAAATGATCGGCCAAAGTTCCTAGATAAATTTCATACTGATCTGCATTTTCAACTCTGTTCCATTTAAGGCTGACTTGTCTATGACCTGGGTTTGCTGTTAAGCCTGTAGGTACTTCAGGCGGCTCTGGTAAAGGGATGGCTGCCACTTCATTAGATAAAGGGCTTGTACCCCCAGCATTTCGGGCTTGAAGCGCCAGATAATACGTTACGCCATTGGTTAACCCTTCAAGTGTATATTGATACGTGTCTCCTGTGACTGTTGCACTTGGATCATCATCGTACAAGCCCGTAGACAATCCATAGAAAATGTCAAAATAAGAAGCGCCATCCACAGCATGCCAACCAAGTGTAATCTGCCCGTCACCCGCTTGTACCGATTCGATCGTTGGTGCCAAAGCGGCAGTCATCTGCGGGATAACGCTGATCTCATGTGATAAAGGCCCTGTACCCCCGTCATTTCCAGCCCGAATGGCAAAATAATAGGTTGTACCATTCATCAATCCCGTTATCTTGTACGTGTACGTATCACCTGTTACAGTAGCTGTAGAAGTCCCAGCGTACTCGCCTGACGAGGTACCCTGGAAGATTTCATAGTATTCAGCGAGTTCTATCGGATTCCAATATAGGGTTACTTGAGTATCGCCAGCTAGTCCAGTCACTCCCGTCGGCGCATTCGGAGCGGCTACTTGCGGCGTCGCACTTACCTCCGTTGAGTAACCACTCTCGCCTCCCG
>CAYUSG010000118.1:0-6746 GCA_964447355.1 uncultured Paenibacillaceae bacterium | reverse complement strand
GGTAGATGTTATACGACGTTGCTCCTGATACCTCATTCCAGCCCAGCGTCACCTGACCATCTCCCGACGTCACGGTCACTCCCGTCGGCGCGTTCGGCGCGGCTACTTGCGGCGTCGCACTTACCTCCGTTGAGTAACCACTCTCGCCTCCCGCGTTAACGGCTTTAATCGCGTAGTAGTACGTCGTGCCGTTCGTCAAGCCTGTCAACGTATACGTGGATGTCGTTCCATCCACACTATCTATCGCTATCGCTCCGTAATCTCCCGTTGCCGTGCCTTGGTAGATGTTATACGACGTTGCTCCTGATACCTCATTCCAGCCCAGCGTCACCTGACCATCGTCTGACATCGCTGTTAAGCCACTCGGTGTTAAAGGCGGTGTCGTTAGCGGGACGACAACAACTTCGTCAGAATAAGCACTTTGACCGCCAGCATTCAAGGCTTTAACCGCGAAATAATACTGCATGCCGCCTGTCAAGTCAGACACCTTATAACTTGTACCACTGGTGCTTGCGACTGGGGCCGCTTCATAAACACCAGGGCTGGTACCCTGATAGACCAAATACGTAAGGGTATTCTCTGAGGCAGACCAGCTAAGCGCTGCATTCTCGTATCCTGCAGTTGCATTTAATCCCGCTGGCTCAAGAGGAGGTGCAGCACGTAGCTGATTCTGGGGAATAACCTCCTTGGCTTGGGAGGGACTTGACCATAACAATTGGACAACCGCATCCCCGCCGCCCTCGTAAAACTCCAGTACAATGTCATACGACTGTCCCGCTGTAAGATCGATCGTCCCACTAAACTCCCGGGCGGGTCCGCTAAACCATTGATCAATAAGCAGTTGTCCATCGACCCATAACCTAGCCCCGTCATCGATGATGATTGCAAATGTATACGTTTCAGAATAAAGAGGCTCTACCTTACCTGTCCATCTGACTGAAAATTGATCCCTCCCCAGCTCCGGCATCGGTTCACCAGACCAGACGAAATCAACCACAGGATCCAATTGAGTAATGGCCAAATCAGTAAGATCGGGGTTGTCATAATACTGTGCCATCAAGCCACCTGTTCCAGCATTCAGCGCAGGGGTGGCACTGACCTCATTAGAATAATCACTAAAGCCTCCACCATTCGCAGCTCTCACAGCAAAATAGTATGTAACATCGTTGGTTAATCCCGTCAATGTATGGTTCCTGCCTGATGTAACTGCAGCTGGCAACTCATCATAGTCACCGGGACTGGTTCCTTTATAAATGTAATATTCCGCCGCATGTGCTGAAGTGGGCCAGTTGAGTGTAACTTGCCCATCTCCAGTAAATGCAGTTAAGCCAGCTGGTTCGGACGGAGGAATCGGATAAAGCTTGCTCCGAGGAATGACTTCCTTTGACTGCGACGCACTCGACCATAACAGCTGAGCTATTGCATCTCCGCCACCTTCGTAATAGTCCATTTGTATATCATAGCGTTGACCCGCGGTGAGATGAATCGTACCACTGTATTCTGTTACGGCCCCGCCCCCCCATTGATCAATAACTAACTGTCCGTTGACCCATAACCTGACACCATCATCCACTCGTGTATAAAATGTATATTCCTCCGAATAATTCGGCTCTACCTTTCCCTCCCACCGGACTGCGAATTCATCAGCTTTTAATGCTGCATCTGGCGCTCCCGTCCCCCAATCGAAATCAACTTCATTATCCATACGTGTCATTCTATAGCTGGTAAAATCCGTGCTCTGATAATATTGCCCAGTTAAACCTGTCCCCTTCTCATAAATCTCCAGCTCTGATAATTGCACACTTGGGCCATTTGTAAAGTCAGTGATATGCAATTTAACATAACGTACTTCCACAGTCGGGAATTCGAGAGTAACCTTATGGTCATTGGATTCAGAAAATGTATATCGTTCAGACCTAACGAGGGTTCTATAATCGACATGATCAGTACTTCCCAATACTGACAACGTTTGTGTTTGATCATCCCAATCTTCGGGAAGCATGAGCACTATCGTATTGATCGCTGCCACAGCCCCTAAATCCAATTCAATGGATTGGGGTAATACAGTGCTTTCTTCACCTTTCCAATAAGTAGATCGATCACCATCCAAGACATACGCGGGGAGATGCCCCTCTTCATAACTGCTGGCGGAAACCGTTTGATTTAATGCCAGATTAATTTCGGCTGCAAGCGCCATATTGGCTTTAGGATATTGTGAGAATACAATAGAGAACATTAATAAAAAGAGGACAATGCTGCGAGTGAGTTTTTGGTTTGTGTTCATCATTGTTCATCTCTCCTTACCACATTTCCGACATTTTTCGTCAATTATTTACATATTACGCTGTTGACTTCATTCTATCATATCCGATTTGGGTCCTACAATCGATAAAATAGACCGGACGCTGCTCATGCCTCCCTTACCTGAGCGTGCCGAAACTTACCTCCTTCATAGAAAAAGGCCTCCATATATCCATATAGGAAGCCTTTTTACATGTGTTTAGCCATCTCAACATCACGTCATCGTTACCACTAAACCTTATTAACTATTTAATCCAAATCATAAATCGAACGCGTATCAATGCCGAACAATTCACCATAAATCTTCTCGGCAAATGAGTCCGTCATCCCAGCAATATAATCGAGAATAAACTTCTCCCACGTCCAGTCCGGGTTCGCGTTTAGACGTTCCATCCAGTCACTTGGAATGATTTTACCTTCTCGGTCTGATACAAACGAATCCCACAGCCCCCGCACGATCTTCTCACTTCGTTTCTGAAGGCGCTGAACGCGCAGATCATTAATCATCGTCGTCCATGCCAGCTTCTTTAGAATGACGACCTCACGCAGCAAGTCGATATTCTCCCGGCCACTCTTGACGAAGGTCAACTTCTTCCAGTCTCCATCATCAATGACCCCAATGCTGTTAACGAACATATCTACTGTTTCGGCTTTAATTTCCCTGCGAGTCCGAGATTCATCATAATTATAGTCCTTGAGTACTTTATTCCATTTCCGAAAATATTTGTGCAGGACCTTCGTCACCTGCCCTTTAATATCCTCGCCCTGCCACAGCTCATCATCCTCAGGATGCTCGCGCATGACTTCTGCTGCAACCTTTTCAATATAAAAAGAAGCTCGAGCTGCTAGATTGGTAATCTGGATTTTCTTCGATTTGATGCCATCCTCCAGATCATGTGTCGAATACGCAATATCATCACAAAGATCCATCAGCTGTGCTTCTAATGTCGTCTTGCCCGCAGGGATGCCCCAAGCATCTCGAAGCTGCTGAATCGCCTGCCATTCCTCTGCATATAATCCCTTCAATTCGTGTTGACTGCCTAGAAAAGGATATTTATTCGTCCCTAACAGCACCGCAGAGGATAAGTTCAGCCCGTTAAACATTTTGCGTTTCTCCAAATACATCAATATTCGAAAATTCTGGGCATTCCCTTCAAAATGCAGACCCTGCTTACTTTCCTGTAGAATTTCATTTAATACTTCCTCACCTTTATGTCCAAAAGGAGGATGCCCTAAGTCGTGGGCTAATGCTGCACACTCTGCAACCTGCGGATTAACGACCAACCCTGGACTAACTGCACCTTCCTCGGTAAAATGCTGATGCTCATACAGCTTTCTGGCCACGTGTCTCACAATCTGTGCGACCTCTAAGGAGTGTGTCAGACGCGTTCGAAAATAATCCCCGCTCCCTGCACCAAACACCTGTGATTTACCTTGCAGACGGCGAAACGCAGGAGAATGGATTAATCTCGCGTAATCACGTTCATATACACTTCTAACATCATAATCGTTCGCTTTCTTAGTCTCATCATCCGATATTAACCGTTCGGCCCGAATCGATTCAATATCCACAGCCCACACCTCCCTTGCCATTCATCTATTTATGAACAATATACCACCTACAAATCAAGTTACACAAACCATGCTGTAAGTTTATACCAGGATTTAAAAGGATTTAAAGAAAAATTTGGAGTGAATATACTTTCATTGACACAAGTTCCTCTAATCTATAAAATAATCTCATTAAATGAATTTACTATAAAGGAATAGATGGCAGCATGGCAAATAAAAAGTCAAACAAAACCACGTGTTATATTTCTTACGAAATCGAAATGGAACCCGAGCAGGAACATATAATGAATGAACTGCTTGCATATCTTCAATACACGAAGAAGATTGAGCAGTTTCGCATAACAAAGCGAGTTGATGCATCAGAGCATTCCTCTTCTGAGCCAAAATCATCAACAGCCAAGACCGAAGAGAAAGATGTGAAAGCTCAACCGAAGCCTGAGGTCAAAGCCGATGCTGACATCTTCCAATTAATAAAAGAGTGGACAAAGCATAATGTATTAGTTCGTTTAACGGCTGTTAAGAAGAAGGGGGTTCGTCTAGACATCGCGTGCAAGATCCTTAATTTCGACGAAGCCACCGGACATTTATCCGTCTATGATGTAGACAACAAAAAGGTTGAAAATATACATATGAACGAATTAGAGGATTTAAAAGCTGCGCAGAAATAATATTATATGGATCATATTGCAGAGGCTGCCCAAGTATATTTGTGTACTTTGGGGCAGCCTTTTTGGCTTCATTAAACATACTGAAAGTGATTTGAACATGATATAATGAGGCAGTATGACGTATCGTTATTGAAGGAGGCCTATTTCTAACATGAAACCAACTCATCTAAAAATCATCACCGCCGGCTGTATATGGATATCAACGATTAGCTTATTGACGGGCTGCAGTGATACTTTACAGAATGACCCCCCGCTGCATCAAGGTGCGGTCCCTGTCCACACCGATAAACAAACGACCCAACCTGACGTTGATGCATCCGAATTGGCCCGTACTCTGGTACTACGCACAGATGAATTCATACTCACTCCTGGCACCCAGGAGACACTAGGAATTCAGCTTCTAAACGCTGAACAAGAACCCATCCCATATGATTTAGATCAGTTTGAATTTACAGTGGAGCCTAGTACGAACGACCTCATCATAGATGCATCTGGGAACATAGAAGTTTCAGAGCAAGCGGAAATTGGGGATGTCTATACCCTCTCGGTTAAGTACGAACAACTATTCGCACAAGCTGAAGTGACGATTAAGTATGCCCTTGAAACGACGATTACGATGAATGAGGAGAACCTACCCGTAGTCACGAATCCAGAGAGCAAGGCTGTTGTCGTTAATAAGCAACGCGCACTTCCTGCGGATTACGTACCTAATGACTTAGTCGTGCCTAACGTACCGTTTTCGTTCGATGGGGAAAGTGAGAAGAAATATCTGCGCAAAGAAGCAGCGAAAGCCCTAGAATTGCTGTTCGCCCAGGCAGAAGCTGACGGCATAGAGCTCTTCGGGGTATCAGGCTATCGTTCCTATAACACTCAAAGCGCAATTTTTAATTATAACGTGCAGACCCAAGGGGAAGAAGAAGCTCGCCGCTTCAGCGCCTTCCCCGGTCAGAGCGAGCATCAGACGGGCTTGTCTATTGATGTGTCCAGCCGAAGTGCGAACCTTTCCTTGGAGCAGATCTTCGGAGAAACCGAGGAAGGTAAATGGCTGGCTGAGCATGCGGCTGATTTCGGATTTATCATTCGCTACCCTGAGGGCAAAGAACATATAACAGGTTATGCTTATGAGCCTTGGCACATTCGTTATGTCGGCAAGTCAATGGCTGAAGACATTATGCAGCGTGAAATAACGCTGGAGGAATATTTTCAAGATGCTGTCCCCGTTAATAACTAGAAGCACCTATCGGCTTGTAAGCTGAGACCTGAAGCCTCACATAGTCCGCGACAAACTGGCCTTCCTTCCATAAGGAAGGCTTTGCTTGTTCGGTGATGCTGTCCAGCAGTGCATTCTTCTCTTGCCAAGACAAACCCTCAAAGCAAGCATCTGCAAACATCTCCAACCATCCTCTTACCCCAGCTGAACCATTGGATAAAGGCTGCGGACGATCGAATAATGCTGCATAGCGTACGGTAAATCCCGCTTCCTCCAACAAACTGCTGTACTCCCCAATGGAAGGAAAATACCACGGAAACGTTACAGATAAACCCCGCTTATGAAAGACGTTCGAAACGATGTCCATGATAGACTGCACATTTCCTTTCCCTCCAAATTCTGCAACAAAGCGTCCACCCGGCTTAAGGGACTGATAGACTGAAGCGATGACCGCAGATGCATCCTTCATCCAATGCAGAGCAGCATTAGAAAACACCGCATCCAATGGTTCATCAAATGAAAAATCCTGCCCATCCCCCTGCACCCATGTAAGTTCAGGATATTTCGCACAAGCCCGTTTAATCATATCTTGTGAGTAATCCATCCCAATCACCTTACAGCCTCGCTCATGCAGTGTATTGGCTAAATCACCCGTCCCGCATCCAAGGTCTAAGATATGTTCACCTGCTTGGGGATTTAGTACGTCTAAGATCGGACCGCCTTGTCCTGAAACAAAAGGCATCTGCTGATCATACCGCTTCGCATCCCATCGTTTCATCTTCATATTCGACTCATTCATTTGAATCTCTCCCTTCAATGTAACCCATTATTTGGTTAAGTTTAGTATATACCGCTCTCTGTTATTGTAAAAATATATAATTACTATACCTTTTATAGTTATAAACTATATTATGAGATCACAATAAGTGCGTCCATGCATTAAAATGGAACGGGCTAGTCCAACGACGCATTAATAAAAGGCTTCTACCAAGGAT
>CAYUSG010000117.1:6969-12475 GCA_964447355.1 uncultured Paenibacillaceae bacterium | reverse complement strand
GAATTGTCTTCAAAGTTATGTTGATAGTAATGGCTTTCGAAATTTAGGATTATATTTTATTAAAAGCGATATCAAGTGTTCTATAACTCGTTATTCTGATGATCGTCACGTGATACAATTTTGTTGTATTCTATCCTGGTCCTTAAGCTTGAAGTTCATGTAGTTCTAGGGACACCTCAATTTTACGTTTCATTGACCAGCTTATGTATTCTATGAACTATGTTTTGACTATAGTCACCGACCTTTGATTCAGTGATCCACAGAGCCCGAGTTTCTTTATCCTTATACATTGCATGTTCGTGGGTAAATAATTTGAATCGCCAATCGTCTAATTCTTTATATCTGGGAATAACCATACAGCTATATGTCAAATGATCAAACTCAATTATTTTTACTAACTCTTTAAAGTTTAGGGGGTTGTACCAATAAACCAATTCATCTTCAACACGTGAGCTGGAATGTTTGAATATTTTATCGGGGATGATAAATCTTGCGCGGTCTTTAACAAAATCCTCCCATTCCGGCAATACTTCAAAATTACATTCAAGGAAAGGAAATAATAAATCATTCATCTCATCAGCAAAGCATTCTATAATAAGCGCCTCTTCATGCGCAGGTAAATCAAAGTCGTATATAGCATTTTTTTGATTTTCAAATATCATGACCGTGATTACCTCCGTGGTTCTTTACACCTTGAGCAACTTTGATTATATATTTCTTTCCAATGTAATTGCTTGGTTAGTTTGATTCCAATCTATTTTATATCCATAGCCCTCGCATACTCCCCTTAGGGGAATAAATAGTGTATTGTCTACAATCATTGCAGGATAACTTAAATTCACTTTGCGCTCACCAATATAAAAGTAGTCTTCGCCAGCAATGATAGAGAATCTCTGTGCCTTATCTGTATTTATTACGTAATCTGGATTTAAAGTTTCCTCATAAATTGTCAGCATCTTTAGTGGTGAATTCCAACCTATTGCCTTACCCGGAAGAGGTTCATAAGGTAAAAACTTAAGGAGTTGGTTTGAAGTAATAAAAATATGATTTTCATGCCAAATATAATCGGTAACCATAGTCCATTTGGTGTTCTGTATTCTCTAACATCACCCTGACAACGGGTAATTCCTCAGCACTAACGAGTACAGGAGTAATAGACAAATATGCCAACAATGGAATTATCATTTTAATGTATTTCAACGCTTTCAATAATATCACTCCGTAACAATAAAGATTATACAAGCTATTTATTTCTGTCTACTATCCTCTGTACAAATACTCTAACCCCGTCTGCTCTTACTACTAAACTAGCACCTATAATTAATTTGGTTACTTCTGCAATCATCTCGTACAAAAATTGTTGGTGTGACGGGTTTGTTTCCATTATGTACTTCTTGTAAGTAATAAATGTAGGAACAGCCTCAACTAAGCCAGTTCCAGCTTGTATAATAATCACTATGCCCACTATAGCAATAATCATCGTGTACGATATTTTAAAATCGGCACTGTATTCACTGATTTCTATTTTATCCCGTATTAAGTAAGTGGTTAACTTATTAGCAAAAAACCATAGCAAAACCCCGAAGCTTAAGCTCAGAACGGGTGGGATTGAATATAGAAGAACCATTAATTCCACATCAAATTGAAGTTCGGTGATCTCCAACCATCCAGGAATTCCAATGTAGTATACGTTAATCGACTGAGATATGCCTAGAAAAAACAAGTAGATCGCCAACAATCTTAATGCAATGAAAGTTAGATCCTTAGTCTTCATTTGACCCCCCTCGGTTAAATGCAATGTTACCTCCTGTGATCGCATTTATCTCTGATTATTCTTCTCGCTAATGTATATATCCAGTGCTTTAATCCCTCTATGCGCAAGTTTAATAAATAAAATCAAACAATAAATCCCCAAAACACTTAACGTGAGATAAATCAATACACTGAATAGTGGCAATATTGAAAAAAGCCCTATTCCTCCACCTGCAGCCATCATTGCAACCTCCTTTTAGTAGATTTAGCCAGTCTTACTTATATTACCATTAAGATGCAATAACAACTACATGAGGATTTTGCAAAAAATCCTGACATAGATAAGCTGGTGAACTAAATTTTCAGTTCAATCAATCACTTTACCTATTATTTAAACATCGAAGTTGACAAAGTTTTGTTCAATTCATTATATTTATCTAGACCAGTCGTTATAATTGGCAAAAGGAGGAAACTGTTTTCATTGATGATAAAAGACACAGCCAGGGATAAAATATTACAAGCTGCCGCGGAGTTGTTTCAATTCCAGGGGTACCACGCTACAGGGATTAATCAAATCATTAAAAACAGCGGGACGCCTAAGGGCTCCCTGTATCATTATTTTCCCGGAGGTAAAGAGGAGCTTGCGGTTGAAGCAATTAGAAGAACCTATCAGTTAGGTGAGGCGAATTTGAGACAAATGCTTGCCGAGAAGACAGACCCTATCGAAGCAGTTGAATATGCGATTCAAGACCTCGCGGTCCAATTTCACGGGGATTGCAAGGTGGAGGGTGTTTCCATTGGACTTATTGCTTTGGAAACAAGCATGATTAGTGAGCCGATACGAAAGGCATGCTTAACGGCCTTTGAAGGATGGCAGGCTGTCATAGAAGCTAAGTTTATCGAAGGGGGCATTCAGCCTGAGCAAGCTAGAGAAACCGCACAACTGATTACCATGATGTTGGAGGGCGCATTTATTCTAGCTGTCAGCAAGCAGGATAAAGAACCCATCTTATTAGTTGCAAAGAAAATTAGAGACTTATTATAACACTGAGCAGATAAAGTAAAGAATCGGGGGATTAAAAGTATGCAGCAAGAAGCAGCAGTTCAAATGAACGCGGCTGAACCAGATAGTGAAGTTAAGAGAGCACCCATAATGATTTCACTCATCATCGGTGCGTTCTTCGCTATTCTTAACGAAACAATATTAAATGTGGCTTATACTGATTTAACTATAGAGCTTCAGGTACAATTCTCGTCTATTCAATGGCTGTCAACTGCGTTTATGTTGATGGTCGGGATTCTGGTACCTATATCTGCACTGTTGATACAATGGTTTACTACAAGGCAGATGTTCATCGGTGCGATGGCTTTATTTACAGTGGGTACTATACTTTCGGGTTTAGCTCCAAATTTCGGATTTCTATTGGTGGGTCGAATTATACAGGCTTGTGGAACGGGTTTGTTACTGCCCATTATGATGAACACTATACTGGTGCTTTATCCACCTCATAAACGGGGGGCGGCAATGGGTACCGTAGGATTAGTGATTATGTTCGCACCTGCACTTGGTCCAACACTGGGCGGGTTGATTCTAGAGGTTACCCATTGGCGCTGGTTATTCTTCATTGTAGTCCCATTCGCAATTTTCTCCATTGTATTTGGTGCGATGTATTTGAAGAATGTGACGGACGTCACCAAGCCTAAGGTGGATGTGATTTCTGTTATTCTGTCTACTTTAGGATTTGGCGGAATTGTGTTCGGATTTAGCAGTGTGGGGGAAGGCGAAGGAGGCTGGATGCATCCGGAAGTGTATCTGTCTGTGATCATAGGTGCGCTATCCCTAGTATTCCTTGTCCTACGCCAATTAAAGGTTGAAGAACCGATGTTGGATGTTCGAGCATTTAAATATCCGATGTTTTCTTTAACGACAGTATTGTTGATTATTATGATGATGAGCTTATTCTCAACGATGATCATCATTCCTATCTTCTTGCAAGGACCGTTACTATTAACAGCCTTTGTAACTGGATTAGTGCTGCTGCCAGGCGGGGTCATTAATGGTCTTTTATCGCCGGTAACGGGAAAACTGTTTGATAAGTTCGGACCTCGTGTGCTGGTCATAGCAGGTACAGCCGTATTGGTCATTGTGATGTGGTTTTTAACAAGGGTTAACCCAGAGACTTCGGTTACCATGTTCATAATATTACACATTGCCCTGATGATTGGCTTGTCGATGATTATGATGCCAGCCCAGACGAACGGATTAAATGAACTGCCCCGCAAGCTGTACCCGCATGGTACAGCCATCCTCAACACGTTACAGCAGGTGGCTGGGGCGATAGGGGTTGCATTGTTCATCAGTATTATGTCAAGCAGACAGAATCACTACCTTGAAGGGGTGAGCAATCCGCAAGCGCCGCATGAGCAGATTGAAGCTTTGATTGTTGGAGTGCAAAGCTCCTTTACCGTAGGTTTAGGTTTTGCGATTCTAGCATTGATCTTAGCCCTCTTCATCAAACGAACAGAAGCTCCGAAACACGAAGCTTAGTTTGACAACTTTATAGTCTTTTAATCAAGAAGCTGTTCCTGGGTCGATTTTTATGGCGATGTCTAGGGGCAGCTTCTTAAGTTTACGGGCACTTTTGTTATGTTGAGCAAGCTGACGAAAGGCTCTGAAGCGCATAAGAAGGCTTCACTTACGAAGGCAGAAGATGACGATAGATATAGTGTTGACTCTAACGTTACGTGATAGCTTATGGTAGAAGCATAGAAAGGAGGACGCAGCATGAGAATAAAAGAAGTGGCTGATCTGGTGGGCATCAGTGTCCGTACCTTGCATCATTACGATGAAATTGGGCTCTTAAAGCCTGATAAGATCGCAGATAGCGGTTATCGTATATACACAGAAGAAAATCTAGAGATGTTACAGCAGATTCTGTTCTTCCGTGAGCTTGATGTGCCGCTTAAGGACATTAAACGAATTGTGCAGGCTCCTGACTATGACCGTTACGCCACACTTGAGCTGCATCGGAGCATGCTGCTGGAGAAGCGGGCACGGCTGGACCGAGTTTTATCTACATTAGATCGAACGCTTAAGCATGAGAGAGGAGAGATTGCAATGAGCCAGAAAGAGAAGTTTGCCGGATTTAAAATGGGACCGAATCGTTACGAAGAGGAAGCGCGTAAGCGGTGGGGAGATCAAGCCGTGGAAGCATCTAATACCAAGCTTAAAGCGATGGGCACAGCGGGGCAGCAGGCGTGGATGGATGAGATGAATGCGGTATACAAGGAGCTTGCGGTTCTGCGTCACGGATCACCTGCCTCAGACGAAGCCCAAGCGGCGATTAAGGCATGGTATGAGCTGCTTAACCGTATGGGGAGTTATTCCTATGAAGCCTTTAAGGGGCTTGGGCAGATGTATGTGGACGACGATCGGTTCACTCAATCGATTGATCAATTCGGAGCGGGGCTTGCGGTCTTCATGCGAGATGCCATGGCGATATTCGCAGATCAACATATGGCTCGATAATTTGTTATAATTTACACCAACAAACGATGGAACTGAGGGCGTAATATGCTAAAGAAGGTTGGACTGGCAATCCTATATATAGGAGCGGCTTGGCTTATTTTCGTATTCAATGAAGATCTGCTGGAGTGGTTCAAGGCTAAGCCATCCATGGTATTAGCTGTTCTTGTTGCTCTACTCATGGCGCTAATCCCTGTTCTTCCTTATCCCGTGGTGGGCGGGGTGATT
>CAYUSG010000117.1:0-6959 GCA_964447355.1 uncultured Paenibacillaceae bacterium | reverse complement strand
GGTCTTATCACATGGACTGGTTCTGCTGCAGCATCACTCCTTATGTTTGCATTTGTTCGATACGGCTATCAGGATTGGGGGACAAAACTGTTGCAGCGTTATAAGATGATAGACCACTTTACGATTTTGTTTGAACGAAATGCTTTTCTTGCGATACTGTTTGCAAGAATGCTTCCGTTCATTCCTTCAATTGCTGTCAACGTATATGCGGCGTTAAGTCGAGTGCCTTTCTGGACGTATAGTATTGCGTCCGCCGCAGGCAAACTGCCTGCTATGGTGTTATTTGCCCTGATGGGCAGTTATCTGCGGACAGAACCTAGATACATACTTGTGACGCTGCTCATTTATGTTGGCTTTCTGACCGTCACCTTGTTCGGGTATCGGTTTTGGATGCGAAGACAAGCATCTGTAATCAATAGCTTGTGAAGCAGCTGAGGGGGAAGAATGTATGACGATTTATGATTTTGAGGCTCGAACAATTAAAGGAGACGTGCAGAAGCTGAGCCAGTATAAAGGACAGGTGCTCTTAATTGTTAATACAGCTTCGCAGTGCGGGTTTGCACTGCATTCAAGGGCTTGCAGGAAGAAGGAGATTTATTCCTGATCGTTTAAAAACCACAGCGGATCATCATTATCAACTTCCCCGTTATAGTTAATGAGTATTTCTTCACCTGCTTGAATATCTTTATACGCATAGAAATCGAAAGTATGCTGCTCGAAATTAATGTCGTAATAGGCATTAGGCTCGTAAGAGTGGTTAAACAAGCTGCCATAGCCTAGTAGAATAGCAGTGTGATTTATGCCATATTCAAAAGCATAATCAGCTAAAATAGTGTGTTCAATATATTCGTGCTCTTCATTAAGGTAAGGGACAACAGGTGCCTCATGAAGCAGTGTGCCTTTGGGTATTGCTTCTATTGCGAAAACGCCGCGTTTAAATTCACCTTTGCTTAGGGGTGACTGTCTAACTTCAATCATGTTATCGCCTGCCTTTATGGAGTGATGGGTGAGATCCAGTCTATGTGAATGTGGACCTCCTGTTATTGGGAATGAATTATATCCTAATTAACGGGAAACGGCAAGCTTAATACATTGCCATTCAAGTGCTAGTGGAACATCCGCTGGATTGTAATTAATAGGTCAGCGAATCCATGGTAATCGATTTACCCAAAGCAATAGCTAAGTTTAAGGGATAAAAGAAGGGATATCCGATTCGCTTACCCAGATATCCCCGATATATCTTATTTACGCTCAGCCTTTTGTTGAAAGTTGATTATGCTAGGCTTGATATGACTTCTGCCAGTAATTCGTATGAACGCAGGCGCGCTTGATGGTCGTAAATTTGGGCTGTCACGATGCATTCGTTCGCTTCTGTTTCTTCAAGAACGGCTCGCAATCGTTCTCGCACCATGTCTGGGGTACCCGCAATGGAATAGCTCAGCTGGCTTTCCACAATGCGTTTTTCATGAGGCTCCCAAAGCTCTTCCATGCTGTCAACAGGTGGATTTAAAGGTGTCATTCTGCCTCGAATCAAATTTAGAAACTGTTGCTGCTGACTTGTAGCAAGCTTCTTAGCAGCTTCCTCGGTGTCGGCAACAATGATATTAAGGCCAATCATGGCATAGGGATCCTGCAGCACTTCAGACGGTTTAAATTGAGTGCGGTACAGCGAGAGTGCAGGCAATAAGTAATCCGGTGCAAAATGGCTGGCAAAAGCAAACGGCAAGCCCTGTTCTGCGGCTAATTGTGCACTAAAACCACTGGAGCCGAGGAGCCAGATTGGAATGTCTAGGCCTTCGCCGGGAATAGCCCGAACGAGGGGAGGGTTGTTACCGGGTGGATGAAAATAATCTCTTAGCTGCTCCAACAGCTCGGGAAAGTTCTGTCCACTGCTGCCGGGTCCGCGATTTAATGCTCTGGCGGTGAGTTGATCGGAGCCTGGGGCTCTGCCTAAGCCTAGATCTATACGTCCTGGATAAAGGGATTCTAGTGTGCCGAACTGCTCCGCAATGACCAGAGGGGCATGATTCGGCAACATAATACCGCCAGAACCGACCCGTATGGTCTGGGTTCCAGCTGCGACATGCGAGATCACTACGGAGGTAGCTGAGCTCGCGATGCCTGGCATATTGTGATGCTCTGCCAGCCAATAACGATGGTAGCCCCAGCGCTCAGCGTGCTGGGCAAGATCTAATGTATTCCGAAGGGAGTCTCGTGCTGTACCGCCAATGATGATAGGGGCTAGGTCCAGCACCGAGAATAGAACGGGCGGTTTCGAATTGCGTGTGGTTTCAGTCATGTTCGTCACAAGATGTCCTCCTTCAAAATTCAAGACACTATAGTATGTCATCTATTTTCACTTGGCGGAACCTACGGTAGGAAGGGAGCAAAGGCGCAAAGGGTCGTATCTCGAAACATTTGAGCTCGGTCGATAAGGCCTTTTGTGAAAATACCAATAGCCCCCTCGTTCTTCGAGATTCCTTCTCTTCCGACCCGTTCATCCATTATATCTCCTAGGACCTTGCCGTGCCGAAGCTCGGCGGCAAGGGCTTCAGGGAGAATAATTCGAACCCCTCCGCCAAGATGGGAAGTCCCGTCACGATGAACGACGGCGGCATAGTTGCACAGGAACATCCCATAAGGGGTATCCGTTACTCCGCCTTCCAGCCCAATTCCATAATCGAAATGGCCTTGATGGACAGCGTAATGCTCTGTTGAGAGCGCCAAGCATCGTTTCTTCATCGGTCATAGGCTGCTCGGAGACGCCTGACGGCGCATCCAATCCGGTGAGCTGAATGTCATAATTCATGTATTCGAATGCTTGGTGAACAGCTTCGAGTTTAGCTGGGTTAGTCGACCCCACTGCTATGTTCAGCATAAGCTCCCTCTTTCTTGATACGTCACGTTATTTGGATGGGGTAGAGGAGGCATTAGGTTTATAGTTTAAGCTTTTAAACAGCTGGTTGAGTTCATCCTCCGTCAAGTCTCTCCATTGACCTTTTTGAATTCCTTTAAGGTGAATATTCATAATGCGAACGCGCTGCAACTTACGAACATTGTAACCAAGCGTGCTGCACATGCGCCTAATTTGCCGATTCAGCCCTTGTGTCAGCACAATGTTAAAGACGGTATCTGAGATCTGAGTAACTTTACAAGGCAGTGTCTGTGTGCCTAATATCTTGACACCGCTGGCCATGTTTCTAAGGAAAGCAGAGGTTATAGGGTGATCGACAGTGACGATGTATTCCTTCTCATGGTTATGCTCCGCACGTAACACCTTGTTGACGATGTCACCATCATTGGTTAGGAGAATTAAGCCTTCTGAATCCTTATCCAACCGGCCAATAGGAAAGATCCGCAGCGGGTGATTCACGAAATCGACAATGTTGCCTTTGATGTGTCGTTCGGTTGTTGAAGTGATTCCTACAGGCTTATTCAAGGCTATATATACAAGCTTAGGTTTAGCTTTGACGGGCTTGCCATCTACTCGAACATCGTCCCCTTCATTCACCTGGCTTCCCAGCTCAGCCACTACGCCGTTAATGGTGATACGCTTCTCTGCGATCCATTGGTCTACTTTACGTCTTGAGGTCAAACCTGTTTCACTTATGTATTTGTTAATTCTCAAGCTTTTAACCACCTTTGTGATAAAATCCGAATGTATTTACTCCTGTATTTTACCATGATTCCCAAATTGGGACGAGTTAAGGGCATATTTACATGAGCAAAAAAACACCCTATACCGCAAAAGGATTCCCTTAGGATCCAGATGCAAAGTATAGGGTGTTAGATTAATTACAGTGTAAATTGATTGACCATCTGGTTGAGGATCGCTGCTCGCTCGCGTAGGAGTCCAGCAGACTTCGCCGTTTCTTCATGCATGGCAAGCTGCTCTTGGGAAGAAGCCGCGATGCGTTTACTGTTCCCTTCGGCTATCGCAGTTACCTCCGTCACATTCTCGGCGTTGGCTGAGATTTCCTCCATCATCGCCGATACTTCCTCTGTTACGGCTGAGACACTGCTGAATTTATCAGATACTTTGGCAACGAGATCTTTAATCGTGATAAACGTTTTCCCTGCTTCTTGCACTGAATACGTTCCTGATTTGACCTCATCCGTCACAATTTGCATGGCTTCAGTAGATTTAATAGAATCCTCTTGGATCGTGTGAACCGTCTGGAATATTTCATCAGAGAACGTAGTCGTTTGGTCTGCCAGTTTGCGGATTTCATTGGATACAACTGCAAAGCCTCGGCCGTGTTCTCCTGCACGTGCAGCCTCAATCGCTGCGTTTAGCGAGAGCAAATTAATCTGTCCGGCAATATCTTTGATCATATCCACAACCCCGTTGATTTCACGCGACCGTTCGTTCATCTGTTTAACCAACACTTCTGAATGTGTAACGGCTTCTGAGATGGATGACATTTGACTGACGGCTGTGGTGATGAATTGTTCGCCTTGTCCCGCTTGTTTCACTGTGTTCAGGGATTCTTCGGATGCGGTTGTGATGGACTCGTTGATTTGCTGCATGCCGAGTGCGACCTCTTGAATCGCGATATTGTTCTCCATAGTTACGGTATTCATAGTTTCGTTACCCGATGCAATTTCTTGGAATGCTGCAGCCCCGTCGTAAATCATTTTGGTAGACTGCTCCATTCGGTGTGCGAGCTCATCAGCCGACTTCTCAACATATTGAACTGTATCTTTAACCTCAACGATCATAGCTCTTAAACGCTCAGTCATCTGATTGAAATGCAACACCAGTTCCCCAACTTCATCTTGGCTGGTAACTTCCAGTTTAGCGCTCAGATCGCCTTGGGCGACTTTTCTTGTATGATCGACCAGCTGGATCAGCGGCTTGGTTAAGCGATGCGATACGAAGATGGAGACAGATGCACCTACGATCACGAATACAATCGTTAATGCGGTGCTTACTAAGATAACCATGTCCTTAAGTTCATATATGAACTTCGCATCCATATCAATCCCGAGCACTGAATCAGTGCCTTCAATGGAGTAGAATACAGATTTATGGACTCCGTATGGATCCTCATAGATTTCACTAAAAGAGACTTCAGAAGGTTTCTCCAAGGTAGCATTTTGCTCAGGTGTAAATGGATACGGTGTTAAATAATCTTCAGTCCCATTGAGTACAAGGATGACATCCTCCCCGTTGACTTTACTCATAATGTAGACCAATTCAACTTGACCCTGCTGGCTTATCTCATCTACAACCTTACGCAATTCCTCATACGCTGTTTTATCTGTTTTTGCCTTATTGATCAATTCGGCACTAATTGACGTTTGAAAACCATTGATCTTTGTTTCTAACACCTGTTCGAAATTAGGAATCAATTGATTGTTGATAATACCCATAGACGTATAATAAAAGACGGCACTGAAAATAATAGAAAAGATGATTAACGGGATAATCGCACTTAAACTCATTTTTTTGACGATAGAATGACGGACGATGAATCGCTTAAATACACTAGCTAAAACGTTATTGTTGTTCATTGACTCTTCTCCTTCTTCTTATGTAATTGTCTTTAATCATGAATTTTGCGATAAAACGTAAATAAACATCTGTTTCATTATGTACATTTGCTGCTAAATTAAAGGGTCTCTCGTATTATCGGGGTACTGAACTAACAACATCACCGTTATTTCTGCAAAAATAAGGCTTCAAGTCCAACTTGCATAGTCTATGATTCTCCAATGCGGAGGGACTGCGATAGAAAACAACCGCTAAAGTGTTAATGCTGCTCGGCATGATGCGATATTCGAGAATGTAACTGAATTGTTGTTTGAATCGCTCGTGGTCGAATCCGTGGAGCGTTTGAGCTTCCTCCAGATCGTATTCTGCACAGAAAAAGCTGTACACCGCATCGTCCATTTCAGCCAGCTTTTGTGACCAATTGGGTTTCTTCTTCTCGAAATAATAGGCGTATGAATTGATTCCATAAACGTGAATTCCTAGTTCAGTGGTCCCCACACCAGCAAAGCGAAGCGGGTTTACTTCCACAGGCAGAATGTCGCCGCTCGGTGTGCTTCGAACCTCTGCATGCAGCGGGAAGTTGCGCAGATTCATCTCAGAGCCTATTAAAGTTAAGAAAGCTGTGATCGGCTCTAGCATTCGGCTGATGACCTGTTTGCTAGTGTAATAGATTCGATCGCTGGTATCGCCGTCATGCTGAAATTTCCGAGTGAAGATGTTAAGAATAACAGGTACGCCTTCATCATCGAAATAAGCATCCACAGCATATTCTTCGCCGGGTATCCATTGCTCAATGATGAGCTGCTTTGCATTAATGACATCCTTCGAGTACATGGATGAGCCGCTGGCCAAGGACTGTTCCATTGAATGGTTCAGTTTATCCCATTGCTTGGCGTTCTCAACGCGGTGTACACCGATGCTGGAATAACCAGTTGCAGGCTTTACGATAATGGGGTATGGCAGTTGCTCAGGGTCAACATTGTCCCACTCACTCAGGCTAATTGTGCGATAGTAGAATTGGGGGTAATGCTTTTGCATCCGCTGACGAAATGCTGCTTTGTTCTTAAACAGTTGGATATTCTCCCATAAGGGGGTGTCTGCTAGATGCTTGCCGATATAGGCTAATGAGGCTTCTGAATTACATAGCAGAGGGGTACATTCTGTTTGCATGTAGTGATCGAAGAAGGATTGTTCGGATACAGCATTTAATGTGTGTGCAGGGTCGACATGAACTTGGTCAGCTAGAAATACCGGGCAATCGTATTGCGATAAGGTGCTTGTTAGAGTACTAGAAACATAAGGCTTAGTTAAAATAATCATCGAATCCCTCACTTTACGACAAAGCGGTACAGCGAAGTTCTAGGTTGATCGATCTATTGTTTGATAAAAAGCCTGTCCGCTTGTCAAATATTTAATAATCTTGCTTAGAACATTTCATAAAATATTATGAAATCGACTCTTT
>CAYUSG010000116.1:4573-12555 GCA_964447355.1 uncultured Paenibacillaceae bacterium | reverse complement strand
CGATCTTTTCTTATCTTTATATATAAAGTAAATAGCGAACCAAATACCTGTAAATGTGAGAAATGGCAATACCGCTAATATTGCATATGCATTCAAGAGACTTTGTTTTACTGCTTCCATAACTACCACCTTTATTTGTGCAACTCTATGTCATACGATTCCAAACCTTTGACTAACGAATATATCATACGATGAGCAGGTGTCTGAATACCTTGTTGCTTAGCGATGCTGATCATCTTACCGTTAATCCAATCGATTTCTGTTGTTCTTCCATTTAAGACATCTGACAGCATGGACGAGGTGTTCTTAGCCGTATTCTTGCAGACATCCAAGATGCGTTCCCACATGTCTTCCGCGACGGTGACACCTAAGGACTCAGCAACTTCAACTCCTTCGTCCAGCAGCTGTTTCATGAGCGGCAGAACATCGGGTAATTCGATAAGCATTCCATTGGGGATGCGCATTAAAGCCGTAAGCGGATTAATGACGGCGTTGATCAACAGTTTATTCCATATCCATGTATTGATCTCATTCGACAAAAAGATGTTGAATCCTGCCGACTGGAAGATGTTCATACATTTATTTTCCGCTGCTTCTGCTGCCGATGCTGGACCATACGTCATTCCCATAACTGTGTACCCCATACCGGTATGCAGAACTTCATAATCAGATTGTTTCTTAGCTCCTTCAGTTGTAACAGCAGCATAAACAGGCACTTCATTGAGTTTGGACCTGCATCTTTCGATATGGCCTATCCCATTTTGAAAACATATCACTTTCGTTCCAGGCGCCTTTACATTATCGACCCAATCCAACAACGCATCCGATTGAAGATGAAACTGCTTTACCATGAATACAATCCATTGGGGTGCCTCTACGTTATCAACCTCTGTGCTTTCAAAACTAAGGGCTTGAGGAAACGTTTGTTTTCCGTCTATGTAGAGTCCATTTTCACGAATATTCTGGGCTTGGCGATCCGTTCTAGTCACTAGAATTATCTTATGGTCCGCTGCCGCAAGCTTCCCTGCAAACAGCATGCCTAAAGCACCGCCGCCAATGATCATAACTGACATGCGTTCACCGTCCATCTCCTGAGACTATACTACCAATATATCACGTAAGATACGAACTGTCCGCTGACAAATATAAAAGCTCCTGAATAACATAGGTTATCCAGCAGCTTTTAAGGGAAGTACATCTTTATTCAATTCGCTCTAAATTACCATTCGCATCCATCTTAAATTTAGGTTTGTTCTCTTCCTGCTCATCCGCTAGAAATGCCATCTTACGTGCGCGATCCATGATTTGAATTAACGCTTTATAATCATCATTCACGACCTGATAGTCGTTCTGTACTGAATCCACTTGTCTGCTTAGCCTATCATTCTCACGCTGCAGCCGTTCGATTGTTTCTTCCTTGTCACGAAGCTCTTTTTCTAGATGTTTAATGTGTTTTGTCATGTCTTGGTAGGATGATTTCGATTGACGCAAAAAACGAATAACTGCTTCAATAGATAAAGATTCTTCTGAGATGGTTTCTTGTTTGGGATCGTTTACTTCATTTACTTCATCCGTAGCCATAACCGCTACAGCTGCTGTATTCAGCTGCATACTATTAGAATGTTTTCTCTGCTGACTGCGCTTCTGGCGCTGGGCTTTGGCAATCTGTATAGCTGCTTCGTATTTCTTGCGAACACAACTGTTCCAACGGAAACCGCAGGCTGCAGCCGTACGACCGATCCGCTCGCCTACTTCTTCAAATGCAGACAGCTGAGTGCCCCCCTCTCTAATATGCCTAAGGGTGACCTCTGCTAAAATTAAATCATCATCTGCACTCCAAGCATCTTGTCTAATCGTTGACATGGTTAAACCTCCTAATCTGAATAAGTGAGAATATTACATATATGTATGTCTATGCCCATACTAGAGTTCATAGAATCTATTTCATACTATTTGGTATACCCACTTTGCTGGGAGACCATACCTGTTTAGAACACATAATTATGTAATAAAGGGGTAAACATAAAATCGACTACAAGGAACAAATGTAGTAAAAGTCACAAAAGTTTATGATTTCGTCACGCTTTCTTAGTTTACACTCCCTAAACCAAGCGTTATAATGAGTGATAGGTTATTTGACGGATATTTAGAGAGGGGGATGCACTGTAACATGGCACGTATGTATAGAGTTCTTGGATTCTGGACACTTGTCATCGCTCTCATGGCACTTGCAGGTCATATGAGGGAAATGGCGCTGCTGTTTTTCTTTCAAACAGCCTTCTTTGTATTCTTAGGCTACTTGAACCTGTCTGAAAGAGCCTATATTCTGGTCTTCTGGGGATACATGTTAGTCGCCTTTACGGGATTCACATACTGGTCTTTCTTTAGAATGCCTCTATATGGATAAGACGCCAAAAGCGGACCTTAAACCTGATGGTTTAGGTCCGCTTTTATCATTTATTTGTTCTCGTTTGGATTAAAACCTTGAACAATTCACTCATTTGATCACTGATTAGCAATTGTCTAATACTGCGATTTTGCCTCGCTTGCGGGCTGAATGGATCTGTGGTGTGATGGTCCTGCAAATAATCTAAGATGCCATAGTCCACTAGGAAGTCTTTTTGTGTCAGTAACTGATAGCGATTCAATCCTGCGGCTTTTCCCGCATGTATGCAAGAAGAAAAATTAACATGCGCAGTTATGTCTTGTTCTCCAACCCGTACATAGGGATCATCGCTAGCCGTGTGACGGTAATAGCACATAAGGGTTCCGCGCATTCTGTGCTCAGCATAAAGCTCCTCAGCTAAATCACCGTAATCAATTGAGATTAAACAGCCCTCTCTTATTTTACGGCCTATACGAACTATCCATTTTCCCGCATCTACATTCACTTCCGTTTCTTGACCTTCCATTAATACCATCGGTTCTTCCTCAAGCGACTTGAGCAAAGCCTCCGATCGCACATCATCGACTTGATCTTTAAAGCATTGCGCTTGTTCGTCCCAGGTCACGAAAATTTCTTTGATTACAGCCTGTTGCTTCACGCGATACACCGGAAAAGCATCTAATAATTCATTAGAGTAAACGATCATAGGCGCTTCGTTCAAATCAGACTCAAACCAGTCATCTTCCGAAACAACACGCACCTTCGCTTGATGAGCAGCTAATGCTTCACTTAGTGCTGCTTGATGTACTACGTTATGTTCAACCATGTAAAGAGTCAATCCTGCGTAGTATTCTGGGTGTAGGTGCTTAAGCTCATCCATGACATGACAAGCTAACCGCCCAGTTCCACCACCCCATTCCGTTAAGCTCCATTGAGAGACGTTGGTATATTCCATGAGCTGCTCTATGATACATCTGGCCAATATTCGGCCCATCCAATCACCTACATAAGCGCTTGTATAAAAGTCACCTTCTCTTCCCAGCTTAGTTCTGCTCGATGAATAGTAACCCCAATCAGGGTGATACAAACAAGCATGCATATAATCGTGGAATGATATGTTATCGGTTGGACTTTGCTTGATGCGCTGTTTTATCCATTTTGTTAGCGGGTTTTCATGGGCTGGTAGCATATTGAATCTCCTTATAAGTCACGCCTCCCAAACAAAATTGGAGTCATGTTTTTCGTATATTTATGATAATCTAGATTTAAGAGAACAAGGAGGTAAACAGATGTCCAGTCTACACAAAATTATCATATGCAGCATGACTGCGATACTTATATCCTTCTGGACAAGTCTCCCATTCCATTACATTCCTTTTCATATTCATGCGACAGCTGAAACAACGAACGAACTTGATATAGAACGTTTGGAGCGCTTACTTGAGCAAGGCTTAACACTATATGAAATCGACCAGGAACTGGCAAGGCTTTCTAAAGAAGAAACCAAGGTGTTAGAACAAATTACCGAGACAGATCAAGCCATTAAGAAACAAGAACAATTAGTCAATATCAATCGACAACATGCAGGTAAAGTGCTTCACGCCTATTATGTTGGCGACCGTACCTCCATTTGGGGATTAATGCTGTCCGTTGATAATTTCAATGATGCAATGACTGTATATGAATACTTAAGTGTGATATTCAACAATGATCAACAGACCCTTGAACACTATCTTGCATCGAACCAAGCTTTGAAACAGCTCAAATCGGAATTGCTCGACACCCAGAATCAGCTGCAAAGCGTCAAAGAACGATTCCTTGCTCAGAGGCAGCGTCAGGTTGAGCTTCAAGCCCAATTGGATACTGAAATAACTGAACATCCTGAGGCCCTAACAGAAATCATAGCCATTACGGATAAGTGGGAGAAGGAGGGTCTTCCTCTCTTCCGTTCTTATTTCCGCTCGCTGGCATTAGCGATGAATGACCTGCCCTCCATTTTGAATGATTACCCAGACATCTTAAAACGTAAAGGACTAAATTATACATTTAAAATAAGTGATAAACAACTCAATACCTTTCTAAGATCAAGGGATGAAACCTTTAATCAGCTGACATTTGAATTTGAAAACGAACAAATTATCGCTAAAGGTCAAAGAGAAGATATAGCTATCGGCTTGAAGGGCCGTTATACACTACACAACGAAGAACAATCCAACGTCATACGTTTTGATTTAGATGAACTCAGCTTTCAGGGTATCTCATTACCAGATGTCACCAAAGAAGCATTGCAGCAACAATTTGATTTGGCCTTCTACCCGCAGAATATAGCCCCTTTTGTGAGGGCGACTAACATCGAGATGAAAGATGGTCAATTTACGGTCGAGTTGACTATAGCTCTAGAATAAAGCACCTCTCCTCATGAGGAAAGGTGCCAATTTGCTTGAATGTGTTCCAGAAATTGAGTAACCGTCAATTCCCCTTGCCACAATTGCTGCTGCAGCGCTTTGAGCTTCTCAAGCTTCTGATTTAATTTAGGATCAAATGGCAAGACACGTCCGGCCAGAACAGCATTCAATAACACTTGATGATTCGGACTCTCATCTATTCCTTCATTAAAATAACGGTTCATATTGGCCGGCAGCCACCCACTGGATGACATCATTTCCAATTGGCGTTCTGCACTGGTCATTTCAACGATCCACTCGACAGCCTCTTCCTGCATGTCAGAAGCAGAAGCAATCACAAAGGCTCTTCCCTTCAATAAGCTTGGCGCATTCTCACTTTCAGCATCAACGAAGTGAGGTAAGGCAGTGAATTTTATATCCTCTGCTGATTGCAAATAATAGGACGCGTAGTCTGTTAAATAAAAGGCAATCTCACCGGTTTTGAGCTTGTCCCAGGGTTGAAACGTATCATTGGGATAAGGCATCGTTTCTGCTAATGTCTTACTCGACCGGTTCCCCATGTTTAATGGCGAGAAGAGCAGCTGTTGCAATCGATTGGCAGTCGATTGCAGGGCGCCTTGACTTTCATCTCCAGATTTCAAATCAAGCCAATAACCTCCCGCACCCCACAGTATAGATATAAGGGCTCCTGGATCGCTTGGGTTCATATAGAGCCCTGTTTTACCTTCTTCCGGGCGATGATTGGATTGAATCGCAGCTATCCAATCTTGTGCCGTTGTAGGCAGCTCAATTCGTCCTTGTTGCAGTAAAACTTCAGGATTCCAGGCCACTATATACGGATTCATATCCTTTGGTATACACCAAATATACCAATTCCATTTCATTTGGTTCATAATACCTGTATGTATTTCACTTTGTTGATCACTTGAATAGATCGCATCCAGAGCCTGCAAATAACCAAGGGCCGCAAATTCCGCTATCCAATTGTTGTCCATCAACATAATATCAGCTGATTCTCCAAGCTGTGCAGCTTTCTTAAAATGCTGGTAGCTCTCTTCGTCAGACACATTAGTCAGTTGAATATTTAAGTTTGGATGCTTGACTTCATAATTTATTGTCCAGTCTTGCAGCACTTTAAATTCTTGTTCGGTAACTGACACTTCTATATTCAAGACGTTAGATTGTTTGTCATTGGATTGCGCAAGATTCTGTCCTTCTTCGGATTGCTCTGATTCAGGGCTCGACTTCAAAACCGAGGGCGGACCGTCAAACAAAAGAATACACATAAATACCCCTGTAACCGCCATCAATACGATTAAAAAGATGTTCTGCTTTTTCGACAAAATATTCTCCCCTTACTACGATCGTCTTCTATAACTATATCAAAGTTTCACTGTATCCGTATACCTCTCAGAGATTCTTACGTGCTTCTCCCTTGAAATGTTGCACCCTTATTAGAGATAATGTGAACAGCCAGTTGCTTTAAGAAAGGATGACCACCATGTTGATTAAATTTGCTGTCAGTATGGATTTACCAAAACATAAACGCCCTGGATTTTACGCTCAGATTGTAAAGGGCTTAGCGGAGAAAGTAACCTTATGGGATCGAGACAAAGAACTGCTTATCGTCAGTTCCGAAGATGACCGTGAGGACATTATAGCATTGCTTACGCACTATAACGTGCCTTATGAATGTTTCGACCTTTTTATGCTGCCGAATAACACGAAGCGGACTTCTCTTTTCGATGATTATGGATTTTCAACCCAAGCCAATCATCATTATCTCTACGCGCATCTCGTTTCAACCTTTCAGCTCCATGCAGAGCATGAAGATTCGGAAACCCAGCAAGCTGCGCTTCAAATCGAAGAGCATTTACTTGCATCCTACTTTAACCTCGAAGAAGCTAGCACACATTATATCGTTGATCAGCAATTGGAAGACCTCATCAATGGAATTGCCAGGGCCTATCAATGTCATGTCGATTGGTTAAGATAACTATTCGAATCAAGACTCAAAAAGAAGGTATTCCCTTAGTATCGAAACATTAGGAATACCTTCTTGTATTATTATAATAAGTCGGTTGCTAATTGTGCCAGTCTCGAACGCTCACCGCGCTCCAATGTGATATGGCCGCTTACGTGCTGTTCCTTGAATCGCTCCACAATGTAAGTTAATCCATTACTAGAGGCATCTAGATACGGATGGTCGATTTGCTCTGGATCACCCATCAGAATAATCTTACTGCCTTCACCCACCCTTGAGACAATGGTCTTGACTTCATGCTTAGATAAGTTTTGGGCCTCGTCAATAATAATAAATTGCCCTGGTATGGACCGCCCTCGAATATACGTTAAGGCTTCGACCTGGATACTGCCCAGACCCGCTAAAATTTTATCAATATCTCCAGGCTTCTTCGTGTCGAATAAAAATTCTAGATTATCATAGATAGGCTGCATCCATGGTCTGAGCTTCTCATCCTTCTCACCGGGAAGATAACCAATATCTTTGCCCATCGGAACAACAGGCCGGGCGATTAACAGCTTCTTATACCGATTCTCATCTTCTACCTTCAGCAGACCGGCAGCTAGAGTTAACAGGGTTTTGCCTGTTCCCGCTCGTCCTGTCATGGTGACCAATGGGATATCATCGTTTAACAATAACTCCAGAGCCATGCGCTGCTGAGCATTTCTTGCGCCAATTCCCCAGATGGGATCATTGCTTAAGTGCAACGGCTCCAACTTTCTTCCGTCTGCATCCACTTTTAGCAATGCTGATTTTGAAGAACCCATCTCATCTTTCAAGATAACAAATTCGTGAGGATTCAAACGGGCTCCTATGTTAAGGGTACTCACAGATAAAGTGCGATACGTATAAAATTCATCAATGACAGAGGGATGTACCTTGATGTTATTATAGCCTGTATATAAATCAGAGGTTTGAATGCGATCATTCAGGAAATCCTCGGCTTTAATGCCAAGCACATCAGCTTTAATGCGTACGAGTGTATCCTTACTGACTAACACAACGGGTTTTGGATTCGGTTTCTCCAGTTCTTCATGATGATAGTTCAACGCAACTGCTAAAATCCGATTATCGTTCGTCGCCTCGCCGAAAGTTTCCTGCATTTTCGAAAAACTCTTATGATTGAGTTCAACTTTGACGCTGCCGCCACTTTCAAGCGTAATTCCAT
>CAYUSG010000116.1:0-4563 GCA_964447355.1 uncultured Paenibacillaceae bacterium | reverse complement strand
CAGATGTCCTTGTTCACGTAATCCGTCAAGTAACCTGGATACATATCTAGCATTTCGTCCGATTTCGTCAGCATTGCGCTTTTTCGAATCGATTTCCTCCAGAACCACCGCGGGAATAATAACCTCATTGTCTTCGAAAGAAAAAATGGAATTCGGATCATGCAACAGTACATTCGTATCTAATACGTAAATTTTTTTCATCATGAGTCCCCTCCATATATTAATGGTTATGGCAGTCTAGATTTTTCTAGCTCACAAATGAAATGAAAGGACAATCCACATGGTTTTTATGAAGTTTTTTATGAAGTTTTAACATTGAAATGAAGAACTGCGTCGTCGCTAGTTTAAGCTAAAGTGGAAACATTCAAGTGTTTAAGTCTAGTCTATAACTTTAGTGTGAGGCAAACATGATGGGATACAAGGAGTTTAGTATTATATGCGCAAATGAAGCAAAAGGTTACCACTGGTTACAAACCCGCTGGGTAGAAAAAAGACCTAGACGCAAATGTTCTAGGCTTTCTTCATGGCGTCAAAAACTTGGCTGTCAAGCTTTTCTGCCGCACGTTTATCATAGGTTTTCTCATATTCAGGTTCGACAGAAATGCGTGCACCATAGAACATGGAGTCACGAACGGCGTCGATTGTAATGTCAACGCAAGTCAATTTAAATGGAACATCTTCAAGCGCATCGGTAACGATCGACGCTGTTCCATAAACCACAAACACAGACTGGTCTGCGAATAAAGTGATGTTCACTTTATCATCGGCCTTAATGTTAGATACGATTCTTGAGCGTTGATCTACAGCAAAACGAATAGTGCTAGCGTCGACTGCATGAACCCAAGAAATGGCACTGGTAGACGGTCCGCCATTCTCATGGTCGATTGTACTGAGCAGGATCAATGTCTCTTGTTTAAATTTGGACAATAGTGCTTCGTTTAGTGCCGTCATTGTTTCAGACATTCACTCGAGTCCTCCTTCGCCTATTCATCAAACCCAAGGTTTGTTACTCTCATTATACCACAGGAAACGACTGCCAAGCCAGTGACATCTTCCAGCCCGAGAAGTGATCAGAAATCAGTGTCCGCTTCATCGGATTGATGCGATGCTGCATCTGCTAATGACGGGTCAAGCCGCTGCTTCAGCTTAAGCTTCGCAGAATTAAATTGCTCCTCATTTAAGTATATATACGGACTTTCCCACGTCCCTTCAATTGGGATATACTCTATACTATCGCTTCGGATGCTTGCATATGTCTTAATAAAATTAACAATTTGTTCCGCAGGAATATCTGTTTCAATATTTTTCCCCACGGCGTTGAATATACCAGTTACCTTAAAGACTACATCAAATGATTTCAATTGATCTACCATCGCTTTAATAACCTGCTGTTGTCGTTGATTTCGTTCAAAATCACTAGAAGGTGCAGTCCCTCGATTCGATTGACGATAACGCACAAAATCCAATGCATCCTTACCATTCATTTTTTGATAGCCCGCAGTCAAATTAATATCTGTCCCATCTGCGTTATCTACCCATCTCATATCCATGTCTACGTCCACCCAAATGCCGCCTAATTCATCAATAATATCCTCAAAGGTGGAAAAATTAACGATCGAAACATAATCAATGTGAATATCTAAAAACTCGCTAAACACCTGCTTCACATTATCAAGTGCCGCTTCTTCATCATCGTTATGCTCAATAGCATAGAATGCATTAGCTTTAAATCCATTTCGATAATTGCTAGGTTTAATATACGTGTCCCTTGGGATTGAGACAATTGTGGCGGCCTTATCGTCAGGATTCAGCGACACAACCATAATAACATCTGTATTCATCGTTCCGATGCCATTCCTTGCATCTAACCCAAGCACTAAAATAGTCTGGGCCTTTACATCAGCCTTTTCGGTTTCGGCAACTACCTCACTTGTGCCTGCTGAAATTTCTTTAATCATCTTGCCCGCTTGATTAAAGATAAAAACGCCGTAACAGATAGCAGCGATTAAGATAGTGAGGCAGATCGTTAAGAATGCTCGAAGTATAGGACGTTTTTTCTTACGTTTGGACACCTTAACTGCTTTGGAAGCCCTGGGTGGTAATGATTGACTTGGTGTACTCATAAATTATTCACCTTACTCGTTATATTTGGGATTGGAATTAATATCGATCAGCAATTGTTCTGCCAGCTCACGGTCAAAGGTCTGGACATGCTGCTTACCCTCAAGTTCAAATCGTACTTGCAACACCTCATCATCTGTTTGATCCAATTGTATACTTGTCAATTTATGATCCTCAGTTAAAATTTCCATAAAGAAATCCATCGTATCTTTAGCTGCACGATCATCGGGACGGGCATCTGAAACGACCTTGATTTGCAGCCAATTAAAAAGAGCGTCTTGCAGTTTCATCATACTACCCCTCTCGTATTAACATGGGTGTCCAACCTGCAGCGATCCACTGCTGTATAAGCTGAAGCCATGTAAGCTGTTGACTGGTCCATGATTGTGATTTCAGCTTCTCTGGACTGTAGAATTGTTGGCAATCTTCTAGTGATGGCAGATGATCTAGAAATGCCCGAGCACAATGTGAAACGCCCCATTTCAATTCAATTTCAAGATCCTCGCCATTGTCCAAAGGCAAACTTAAATCTGCAGAACCGCCGCAGATAGTTTCCGTTCCGTCGTCAGGGATAGTGTCCGCTTTAATCATCATCAAGCAGCGCGCATGAATTCCATTTAATTTCACTCTAAATTCATGAATATCTGGATGGCTGCAAAGCACTCGAGCTTTTCCAACAATTAGCGGTTCTTGCTCTATGACAGGTATGAGCCAAAAGTGTGACATAATTCTACCCCCAAGTTATACTTGTTCGTAAATGATTAAGAGGTTTTGTCGGTTGGATCTGCAGTTTTTTTATTCGCACGATCAATAAAGTAATATCTAATCCTAACTGTGAGCATTAATGCTACGGCAACAGACAAGCTTGCTAAAATCGGCAAATTCGCATCGACTTGAAAAATCAATAACAGAAATGCACCTAACGCGATCAATCCGTATACGATCACATCTTTAAGAATCGGGAGCTTTCTCACCCGGAAAACCTTGTTGTAGATATACACTAAAAAAATAAAAATTAGAATATAAGTGAGCCAGTGATCCGCCATAAAACCCGTGAAGTCGAATTTGACTTCATCCCAGTTAATGTCTTGCTCCATCGGATCTACTGCAGGTGCTGAGTTAGCCGCCACACGTGACAATAATGGTAATTGAGAAACATATAATTCGAACATAGAAGTATCCATTCCTCTCTTTACTTACGACAAACCATCGGTTTAGGTTGCATAACCGATGGCTTGTAATACAGCTTATTGTTCATTCATTCGAAAGATTACGCCTTTAAACTTGCATTTTTTCTATTCTTCTCCGCACGTTCCCGCTCGCTCTTGTTTAATATCTTTTTGCGCAGACGAATCGATTTAGGTGTAATCTCGCAATATTCATCATCATTCAAGTACTCTAAAGCTTGCTCTAGCGACAACGTACGCGGTGTTTTCATTTTGACCGTTTCCTCTTTCGTTGCAGAACGTACGTTCGTAAGTTGCTTCTCTTTACAAATATTGACGATAATATCAATATCTCGATTGTGCTCACCCACGATCATACCCTCGTACACCTCGGTGCCCGGTGTAACAAACAGAATACCCCGATCCTCTACAGAAAGAATACCATACGTTGTAGAAACTCCCGTTTCACTTGAAACTAATACGCCTTCATGGCGTCCGCCAACCTCTGCACCGAAATAAGGAGCATAGCTGTCAAAGGCATGGTTCATGATGCCATATCCTTTGGTCATCGTTAAGAAGTTTGTGCGGTAACCAATAAGTCCACGTGCAGGGATCAGAAATTCTAAGCGAACTTGGCCCGTACCATTATTAATCATGTTGACCATTTCCGCTTTACGTGTCCCAAGGCTCTCCATGACTGCACCCGTGCTTTCTTCTGGCACATCGATGACCAGTCGCTCCACAGGCTCCATCTTGACCCCATCGATTTCTTTAATAATGACCTCTGGCTTGGACACTTGCAGTTCAAAGCCTTCACGTCTCATGTTCTCAATAAGGATGCCCAGATGAAGTTCACCACGCCCTGATACTACATAGGCATCTGGACTAGCCGTCGGTTCAACCTTCAAGCTCACATCCGTTTCTAATTCTTTAAACAGGCGTTCCTGCAGCTTACGTGAAGTAACGTACTTCCCTTCCTTCCCAGCGAAAGGACTATTGTTCACAACAAACGTCATTTGCATGGTAGGCTCGTCAATTTTAAGAAGCGGCAGCCCTTCTGGGTGAGCAGGATCGGCAATGGTTTCGCCAATATTAATTTCTCTAATGCCGGCAATTGCGATGATGTCACCGGCAGCAGCTTGTTCTATTTCTACCCGCTTCAAGCCTTGGAAGCCGAATAACTTCTCAATCCGGGCCTGTTTTGATTTGCCATCGCGTTGAATCACTGCAACAGGTTGCCCTTGACGAATGATACCGCGGTTGACACGTCCTACAC
>CAYUSG010000115.1:0-12963 GCA_964447355.1 uncultured Paenibacillaceae bacterium | reverse complement strand
GGATATTATGATACAAGACCATTGGAAGGGCAGACAGACCCTGACTTTAAATGAAATCATTACATATGGAAAGCATTTCTCTATATCTGACCGAATTCCGTCTGCCGCAGGAGAAGCGTTTGATTTGAAAGCTTGGTATCGTCGGTGGAGCGGCCATCAGCATAATCCTACGCATTTAAAGGCAGAGGCGGCGGATGAATTCCAAGCGGTTATGTCATGGGATGAACTAAATGATGCTGCAGTCTTATTTGCCCAAGAAGGCAAGCCATTGCAGAAAGGCTACCCACTGCGACTGTATGTGCCGCAAGGCAGCAGTGACTGTTTAAATGTGAAGAGTGTTATTCGCTTAAGCTTTATATATGATCCTGGTAAAGCGAAAGAAGCCGCTTATGGATTTAAGAATCAAATTAGTGTAGACGAATTGCGATTCAAGAAAACGAATTGAAGTTAAGCGAAGCGATGGAATCTGATTAATGGAAGGAAGGACGTTATGTCACTTCATACGTTGCATATTGTTCATACGAATGATATTCATAGCTTTTTCGAGCAAATGCCAAAAGTGTATACCGTCATTGACCATATACGTTCTGGGCTCGATCCATCAGAGGTACTTGTAGTTGATTGTGGAGACCATATGGATCGAATGAGGGTAGAGACGGAAGGAACTGGTGGTCTGGCTAATATTGAGGTCATGAATCAGACAGGCTATGAGCTACATGTTCTAGGGAATAATGAGGGTCTTACCTTTCCTCCTGAAATGATAGCCAAAGCTTATCAGGAGCATGCCCAGTTTACCGTCCTGGGTTCTAATATGTATGAGACGAGAACAGGCGCTATTCCGGGTTGGATGCAGCCTTATACGATCATAGACAAAGGACCGATGAAGATTGGTGTCATAGGTGTTACGATTGATTTCACAGCCTTTTATGAGTTGTTAGGCTGGGATATTCATAATCCCTTCACGGTGACTGGAGAGCTGGTGAAGCAGCTTCGGCCACAATGTGATTTGATTGTAATTATGTCGCACTTAGGTTTACCGCATGATCGAGTCATGGCGGAGACGATTGACGGCATAGATATAATTCTAGGTGGACATACTCACCATCTCCTTGAAGAACCCATCATCTTGAACGGGACTTGTATTGCTGGAGCAGGGAAATTTGGCCAATATGTAGGTGAAGTTATCGTCCAATATGATTCGGACTCAAGTCGAATTGCTCGGGTGGATGCTCGTTGTATTCCTGTTGAAGACTATCCGGCTGATCCTGGAATGCTGAATGTTATACACCATTTCCGTGAAGTGGGAGTTACGAATCTGAATCATACGGTTGCCCATTTGGATGCCCCATTGACCATTAATTGGGAGACAGAGAGCCCGTTGGGTAATTTATTAGCTGCAGGTATTAGAGCATGGACAGGTGCTCAGATTGCGCTGGTGAATGCCGGTCAGATACTGCAGACCATCCAGTCTGGGGATGTAACGAAAGGGCAGCTGCTTGAAATTTGTCCATCGCCGATCAATCCGTGCCGAATGACGTTGACAGGCCGCCAGATCAAGCAGGCTCTGGAGGAAGCGCTGTTATTAGACTTTATTGAAAAGCCGATTAGAGGCTTTGGGTGCAGGGGATTACAGCTGGGGACCTTATGCTTGGACGGTCTTAGCGTTACATATATGGAAGCAGCAGAACCCTATCATAAAATCCAAAGCGTCCTAGTAGGGGATGTCCCTTTGAATTTAGAGGCTGAATACGTGGTGGGCACGATTGATATGTTTACGTTTGGCATAGGATATACCTCCATTCAGGAGGGGAAGGACGTCACCTTTTATCTTCCCGAATTTATTAGAGATGTACTTGAGCAACAGCTGCAAAATCCCTCAGCCATAAGCAGCAGCAAGACAAGGAGATGGCACCCACAATAATCGTAAGGGAGCTGAGGCATGTACGAATTATGGATGGCCATCATTATCGGCATTGTTGAAGGCTTGACCGAGTTCCTCCCGGTGTCCTCCACAGGGCACATGATACTGACTAGTCGTGTGTTAGAGGTGTCAGAGCAGAACGAAACAATGAAAACCTTCGAAATCGTTATACAGCTAGGTGCAATCCTGGCTGTAGTTGTGTTGTATTGGCGGAGGATATTGCGTTTATTCGGGATTCAGGGAAAGAAGGCTTCAGCATCTATACTTGCATCACCGTTAAAGGGGATGAATTTGCTTCATATTCTCATTGCCATTGTTCCGGCGATGGGTCTGGCTTTCTTCCTACGTGACCACATTAAACTGCTGTTCTCAGCTGAAGCGGTATTAGTGGGCTTAATTGTAGGGGGAATCTTTCTAATGGTTGCTGAAAAATATCACCCTGTTATTATGGCTCATGATATGGACAGCTTATCGTATCGTCAGGCTTTCTTCATTGGTGCGGCGCAGTGTCTCTCCCTATGGCCAGGCTTCTCCCGATCAGGAGCAACCATTGCAGGCGGGATGCTTTCGGGGGCCAGCAGAGGCGCGGCAGCAGACTTTTCTTTTATCATCGCGATTCCTGTGATGTTCGCAGCAACGGGCTACGAGCTGCTGACCAGCTACACTTACTTTACAGCCGATGTCATTGGATTTTTTCTAACAGGATTTGCAATAAGCTTCATCGTTGCACTCTTAGCTGTAGTTAGTTTTGTTAAATGGGTGCAGTCAATTAAACTCACTTATTTCGCTTACTATCGCTTTGCTCTGGCTGCTATTTTCTTTATGTTCATGAAGACCATAGGACTATAGTGAAAGGATAGGTTCATGATGCATAGGACCTAAGGAATGATTTATTAAAAACCGTGCTGAAACAGCGCGGTTTTTGTTGCTCTTTATGGCAGAATCGATTACGCTAATTTTTAGGATATATTAGATTTGCTTTTCCAGGGAAGGATGACCTTATGAGACTGCTGCCGATACAGATGTGCCAAGCTGGAATGCGACTAGGAAAAAAAATTTACAGTGACGAAGGCTTAGTGCTGCTCAATGAAGACGTCGAGTTAACGGACAAGCTGATTACGAAATTGAAGCGCTATGGCATTGACTATATTTATACCAAAGATCCCCGAACAGATGATATTGAGATTAAGGATTTGATCTCAGACGAAACCCGCATATTTGCTGTGAAGGAAATTCGAACGTCCTTTCGCCGTTTGATGGACGATCCTGAACGTAAAACGACGAACCAGCATCACCTGGGCAAGCAATTCAGGAATCTTATGACTATTATTATTGAAGATATGAGTAAAAATGATGACGCTATGATCATGCTGAATCAAATGCACCAGACCGACCATTACTTATACCAGCATTCATTGAATGTCTGTGTTTACTCTACGATGCTGGGTATTGCTTCAGGATATTCGGAAGACCAATTAATGGTATTTGGCCTTGGTGCGCTGCTTCATGACATTGGAAAGGTAAAAGTACCGATAGAGATATTGAACAAACCTTCAAAGTTGACGGATGAAGAGTATAATCTGGTGAAGCGGCATGCTCAGTGGGGTTATCAAATTTTAAAGGAAGAGCCCAATATTCCTCTCATTACAGCACATTGCGCGTTCCAACATCATGAACGTTGGGATGGAAGCGGGTATCCCAGAGGCATTAAGGGCGAAGACATTCATGATTATGCTCGCTGGATCGGTTTGGTCGATTCTTACGACGCCATGACTTCGCATCGTTGTTATCGATCAACCCTTCTGCCGCATCAGGCGATGGAAATGCTGTTTATCGGTTCAGGCAGTTTATATGAACAGGATAAAATTGCATTGTTTCGCGACAAGGTAGCGATCTATCCTTTAGGGATTACTGTGGGGCTGTCTACGGGCGAGACAGGGGTGGTAGTTGATATCAACACCTCAACGCCGTCGAGGCCTATTGTAAGAATCCTGCAGGATGAAAGCGGCCAGGATGTTTCGTCACCTTATGAGATAGATTTGTCAAAACACCTCAGTGTCATGATATCAAGTGTGAATCAATTGAATATAGAACAAATGATTTAAAGCTTCCCGCCGGAGGCTTTTTTCATCCGAACCAGCAACTAAGTTTTCGGTGGCCGTTGTACCAATTTAATGAAACTTCAGGTACAATGAACACTAGGACCTAGATAGGAATAGGGCCTGCTAATATGAAAAGATAAGGTGCGTTTAGCTATGAATGGAACTAACATTGATAATCATTTTCGATATACTGTACATCCAGATTATGATCCATGGGACCCTATCCGATCGTTGGAGCAGCATGGTAAGCATGTGCTGACTAGTGTGGAGATGACCGTTTCGAACGTATGTAATATGCGCTGTGAGCATTGTGCGGTGGGGGATTCACTGGTGCTGGCGGAGGGACGTAAGCTGCCCGTGGAATTTATGCTGAAGCGGTTAGATGAAGTGGAGTATTTAGAAACAATAAGTATCACAGGCGGAGAACCGACATTTCGAGAGGATACCGTGAATGCATATATTCTTCCATTGCTGAAGTATGCTAAAGAGCGGGGGATTAAGTCTCAAATTAATTCTAATTTGACATTAGATCTTCATCGATATGAACAGATCGCGCCTTACCTGGATGTCATGCATATTTCTTACAATTACACAAATGTTGATGATTTTGTTGAGGTTGGCTTTGCCAGGTCTGAGCATCCTATTCCCAGGCATAGGGCTGAATCATTATTTGTGAATATGGTGGAAAACGCCAAGGCATTAGCTAAGGGAGGTTTATTGGTTTCTGCAGAATCCATGCTTAACTACAGAACCCATCATAAAATTGCTGATATTCATCACCAAATCGTTGAAATGGGATGTATGAGGCATGAGGTGCACCCTATGTACCCAAGTGCGTTTGCTGCACACCTGCCTATCCTTTCGTTGGAGGAAACGAGACAAGCGATTCATCGGCTGCTTGATGCGCGTGATTCCAGACTGTGGATGCTATTCGGCACATTACCGTTCTTTCATTGTAATGAAGAGCCAAGGGATCAAGCTTTGTTATCTAGGCTTAAATCAGAACCAAACGTAACCGTTCGCAACGATCCGGATGGGCGAAACCGCTTGAATGTAGACCTGTTCAACGGCAACATCCATGTGACTGACTTTGCCGATTTACCGCCGCTGGGCAATATACATCAGGACAAGCTGGACGAGGTGTTTAATCTATGGTTGGAGCATCCCTTGAACCAGACCGTGAACTGTCATTGTGAAGCGGTAAAATGCTGTGGTCCGAATTTGTTAGTAGCAGACACTTACTATAAATCGGTAAACTTTAAGCAACGACATGCAATTCCATCACTGTCTTTAGGAAAGGAGGATGATGCTGCACCATGTCCTTTCGAATGATTCTGATCATGGTGTTTGGTTTGTTATTTTTATATGCCTTATTCACGGTAGGTTTTCCTTTCTTGCTTGCCATCGTTATTGCGTTGTTCCTTGAACCTGTAATAAAACTGCTAATGAAATATGGCAGGGTGAACCGTATTTGGGCATGTACGGTTGTATGTACTGCGTTTATGATTGTGCTGCTAGGCGTACTGTACCTGCTTGGGTTGAAAATCATATCCGAACTGAACGTATTCTTCAGAACGATTCCTACCCGCATTCAAGAGGCTACAGAATATATACGTGACGCCAGCCGTCAGACACAATTATTTTATGACTCGCTGCCCGCAGATATGGCCGAACAGGTACAAAACGGGTTTCGTACAGGAGTAGAGACTTTAACTAAAGCGCTGAATAATTTAATTGGTGATGTATCGGGTGTTTTCTTCGGGTTTGCCCGGGGCATTCCAGAGATGCTTATTTTCTTTATTGTGTTTGCAGTAGCGCTGTATTTATTCTGCTTTAGCCTGCCAACCTTAAATCAATCTTTCCTCTCCTTGTTCGATAACAAATCGCAGCCAAAGGTGGAGAAGGTGCTGATTAATTTAAGAAAATCAATCTTTGGTTTCTTACGAGCCCAAGTGGTATTGAGTGCATTAACATATGGTGTAACCTTAATCGGATTATTAATCCTTGGTGTAGATTATCCTTTAGCCATTGCACTGTTGATTATTATCGTTGATCTATTGCCCATTCTTGGGACAGGTTCCTTTATTGTACCTTGGGCTGCATATCAATTAATTACAGGTGATATTTTCCTGGGTGTTGGGCTCATTGTTCTGTTCCTTGTCATTACAGTGTTTAGACGAGTGGTTGAACCTAAGATCCTGGGCGATGCTGTAGGCATCGGTGCGTTGTCAGCATTAATCAGCTTATATGTGGGCTTCCAGTTAGTTGGTGTTGTGGGATTATTCTTAGGCCCGATTGTGGTTATCGTTTATCAAGCTATGCGGAAAGTTGGATTATTAAACATACAGATTCGATTAGAATAGAAACGGTTTTCGGTCTTAGTGCCTGCGCTAAGGCTTTTTTTGTGCTGAAAAATATCAAGCGCCCAGTACCACGGCTAGGCCGATATCATATGGTATTAAAGAACCTAGTCATACGCCCTTTGCGGGGTGTTAGCTGCTATGACAACAGATTGAAGGAGGATGCTTCATGAAAGGCTCAAAAGTATCACCGCCGATTACAGCGACCGAAGGTGTCTGGCATCCGTATGTCAGCCCATTCGATCCTTGCCCGCCTATAACAACAAAGACGTATTCGCTGCCGCCCAATTTATTCTTAGGTTTTCAACCCCCTAATTTACCACAATTTAGTCCGTTTGAAGCTTTAAAAAAAGGAACGTTGTGGCCTGCACTGTATAGTCCGTATGAGAAGAAAGGTTAAGAAAGGAGAGGGCAACAGCATGAAAACCAAACAAATGGATGAGCAGTTTTATCAGCTGCTTCATGAAATACAAGCGGTCGATTTTGTTATCGTAGAACTTACATTATATTTGGATACACACCCCTCTGATATGGCAGCGATCCAGCAATTCAACCAATTTGCACTAAAGAAAAAACAGCTTGTCAGTCAATATGAGGAGCGGTACGGACCGATGCTTCAATTCGGTTACAGCTTCACCCAATATCCTTGGCAGTGGAATGACACGCCGTGGCCATGGCAGGTGTAGGTAATAAAAGTTTGAATGAAATAAATGTGTGGGCAGGCTTTCTTGCAGAGCCTTCCCTATAAATTTCGCACAATGATACATCAATGGGGAGGATTACATCATGTGGGTTTACGAGAAGAAATTACAATATCCTGTTCGCGTAAGCGAATGTAACCCAAGAATGGCTAAATTTCTTATTGAGCAATACGGCGGTGCAGACGGGGAGTTAGCGGCAGCATTGCGCTATTTGAACCAGCGATATACGATTCCAGATAAAGTGGTAGGGCTGCTAACGGACATAGGAACTGAGGAGTTTGCACATCTCGAGATGATTGCTACGATGGTTTACAAGCTGACGAAAGATGCCACGCCCGAGCAAATGAAAGAAGCCGGATTAGGAGCGCATTACGCTGATCATGACAGTGCTTTATTCTATCACAATGCTGCAGGTAATCCTTGGACCGCTGAATATATTCAAGCGAAAGGCGATGCTATTGTATACCTAGGCAAATATCAAATTTTCCAAGTAATATAGGCTTCTTCGTCTCCGAGCACAATTTGGCTAATCAACAAACGAATAGCCGTTTTGGCTTTCATTCGATCTTCCCCAATAATATCCCCTAACAGATTTCTAGCGTTATTCTGTAGTTGTTCTGGATCTCCACTTGTGTTCTCCAGCTTCTCTAACTTAATTCTTAATTCATTGCGATCATTCTCAGCACGCATACTTGCAGCCTTTAGATCTTCATCGGAGATGAGGTCTTTGGTATATGCCTCAATCTGCTTCTGCATTCGCTTCTCAATTTGTGCGAGCTGCTGCTTTATACTTTTGATTTCATCTTGAACAGTTGGGGTGGCTGCAATATTGATTTTCAATTCTTTGGGTGAGGTTTCGGTGATTCGTTTGATCTCATCCTTAATATTACCCTCCAGCAGCTCCCTATGGATGGCGTGGTGTTTGCATCCGTAACCTTGCACATAAGATGAACAAATATATTTGAAATAAGTATACACCTTGTTGGGGCGTTTGTTTCGGGTTGTTTGTCCCTTCATGTTTCTTTCACAATACTTGCACTTGACCAGACCCGTTAAGAGGTACGTTTCACTGTTCGCGTGTTTGCCTGCTGTTGAGCGCGAGTTGAATATATCCTGGACCCTTTCAAATCGTTCAGGCTCTATTATGGCAGGGTGATTATTTTCCTTGATGATCCAGTCCTTTTTATCTCGCATGACAGTTTTACCATGTTTGTTTTCGCGTTTGTTATATATTCTTGTACCTGCCAGTATTTCGTTCTTCATTAGTCGTTTTACATTGATCTGATCCCAGAGTTTCCCTTGCTTGGTGAGTGCTCCCCGATCGTTCAGCAGTTTAGCAATCATACGGTGTCCGTGGCCTTCTTCTGCGAGATCAAACATATATCTGACGTGTTGTGCTTCATCTTCGTTTATGACATACTTCCCGTCCACTAGATCATAGCCAAAGCAGGTCTTTCCTAGCCCCTTATCCGTGTTTTTGGCAAGTGAAAGCATATTATCCCTTACACGTTCTCTTGTCCGTTCACGTTCGAATTCCGCAAACGTACCAAGCAATTGTAAAGTCATGCGTCCAACAGCTGTTGATGTGTCGAAAGTTTCCGATTGTGATACGAATCTGCAGTCATGCTCATCGAAGAAATCAACCAGGTTTAATAAGTCCTTCAGGTTTCGGCCGAGCCGATCCAATTTGGATGTGAGGACAATATCTATTTCACGGCGTTCAACTCGTTCAATGACCTTTTTAATTGCTGGCCGGTTTAAATTCTTAGCGCTATAACCGTCATCAACAAAGAAGGTGAAGTCACTCCACCCCATAGAGACACAATAAGCAGATAGACGCTCCTTCTGTTCGCTGAGGGAATTACCGCTTTCTGCTTGTTCATCTGTACTAACACGTACATAGATAGCAACAATCATGATTAATCTTCCTCACTTTATTTCACTTTAAATTCACATACTGTCTTGAGGTATTTTCCCCCGTTTATCGTCACGGATGATTCCGTGTGTTTCTCAATGATACCGCCATAATCAATAATTTTTCCGTCTTGCCATACCTCAACACGCATTTGAAAAAGCATTGCGTTATCAAAATCTACATCGTGAATAAGAAATTTCATAATTTCACCTCGAATTCAATCTGATTTGAATGATTATTGATGGCACCAACTCCTCAAGGCCCTATTAGTTTCACGAGCAAGTTTAACATCGAACATCTTCCATTGCATCTGTTCAATCCGCTTCTTAACGAGTGCTTCTGGAAGCATGAAGTCCTCCATCAATGAGCTTATATCTAATTCTTCCCGATTCAATAACATGTAGTATGGCATGGACGCATACATTTGGAATTTGGCCGCTTGGAATTCTTGGAGATCCTTAAGTAAGCAAGGCATTAATCTTTGTTTGCCAGCGTGGTGCAGGGGATGGCATAGCTCATGAAAGAACTTCTCGCGTTGCCTTGCAATGGAATGATTAGAATTCAGGAATATAAATGCATAATCATTATCTTCCCACTGGGCGAAGGGCCTGCCTTCATAATATTTTATTTCAATTCCGAATATGGATGCTACGGTGTGTATGTCTAAATCACAAGGGTAGTTAATTTCATTCTCTTGATATACATCACAGATCCATCGTTCAACATCAGATGGCTTGTAAAGCGAATAATCCATGAATGGCCCTCCAAAAAACAGGAATATATGTTCGATTAACAATTAAAATAAAAGCCCGCATAGGGGCTTATTCTTGTTTATGCAGAAAGCATAGGTATGACTTCATTTCGTTTATCCCAAGCAACGACTTTAACTGAATATCTATTTAGTGCCTCTAAATGATTATCGGATTGCTTAAGGGCATCATTCACGAAAACAAACAAAGATGAGTCCGATCCTTTACGTGCAGGTTTTATATCATTCCATAGAAATAAAGTACTTTGAACTTTATTTCTATCCAAGCTATTCATCGTTTGAATAAATCTTTCCCCCACACTCTTAGAAGCCGGTATTGCAAAGTCTATATTATGTGTGTATCCGCTTATTCCTGGCAATCCTAAGTTTGGTGTAGAACGGATATCATTATCCCACAAGAATTTCCTGACATCTTCAAAGAAAATGTTCTTAACCGTTTTTCTATTAAGAAAAAGCATGTCATTAACCTTTAACATCGCTTGAAGTAGAGCATGTTTTTTGTGTGGAAATTGATCGGCTGTGGTTTTGATTGAAAGATCACCACTGTCGGATAATGAAACCCCATAATTTCGAATAATACCTTCCAGTAATTCTTTTCTTTTAGGAGATTTAATATCAAATCCAACTAAATACAACTCGTTTAAAGTACTTCCGTCATCAGTCAGAATGAAATTATTCCCATCTTTTATTGCATAAATTTGAATATAATCTTGGTTGCTATTTAAGAATGGTGTGGTGATTTCAATGGCATTGGTGATATTGGCAAACACTATTTTTTCTTTAAACCAATTAAGATAATCTTGTTTCAACTGATCTGCCAAATTCATTGAAATCACGGCCCCCTTCTTTTAAAAAGTGATCTTATCTTCTATTGTAGGTATATTTTCAACATTATTATACAATAATAAGTCAATAAATACTTGTACTAAATCATCAGAACAAGTAGGAAGTTTATCTTCTAAAGGGAAAGCCCAATTTTCTATGTGTGGAGTTCCGTCATATTTATATACATGTATATGAGGGCAAGGGACATCAATGCCATTAGGGTTTTGGTGTGGAGGACCTCCTATATCTATCCTAAACATGATTTCGTGATTCTCAGTTCGAATCTGATAAGTGCATTTTTTTGGATTAAGTTTTCCACTCCGAGTAACATTGACCATAAATTTATGAGGAGAGGTTTTGCTTTCAACTTCATATTCATCTTTTTGTGAAATATCTGGGAATTTAATAAAATCGGTATTGATAATTTTGGCTATTCGTAAAATATAGTAGAATCTTAGATTAATATAACTTTAACAAATTTAATATAAAATCGTAAAATATAGTGGAAACACACCCTTTAAATTGGTATAATTAGTAGTGACAATAAACAAATTTACAAAAAGGAGCAGTGGAAAATGGATATAAAAGATTTCATTAAAAACAGTATTAAAAAGCCAATACAGAGAGGTGATAAAGTTTTTGTTTATAACGGACACAACGAGTTAATCGCAACTCACTCTACAATAGATTTAGGTAAAGCATTCTTTACAATGAGTAATGATGCTTTCTATAACATTTACGGTTTCAACTTTGTACCAGAAGGTCGTTATTACGATTTATCTAAAAAAGTTGCAGGAAAGTTATGAACTAAAATAGTACAGTAGGTGATTATCTTGAAAGAATTACTAAAGCAATTTACAAACAAAGAATTACTTGATAGATATGTCGAACTTAATAAGGGTAAATCCAAAAAACTTAAAGTGTTAATGTTAGAAATCGAAAAAGAACTATTACTTAGAATGGATAAGTAAATCAAAGGAATGAATAGTTATGTCTCTACTACAATTGCCAAGTTTTAAGGAAATAGAACCACTACAAGAAAACGATACAGATATGTTATTTAAGGTGGAGCTTAGTTCTCCACCTTTGCGTTGTAAAAACTGTGGGTTTAACAATCTTTACAAGCACGGATTCAGAAAACAAATGATAATGGATATGCCTATAAGAATGAAACGGGTAGGCATTGAAGTCCATCGCAGACGTTATAAATGTCGTGATTGTAACGCTACATTTTGGGAAACTATGCACGATGTAGACGATACACGAAGTATGACAAAACGATTAGTAAATTACATTGAACAACAGTCATTATTAAGAACTTTCCTTGATGTTGCAGAAATGACAGGCGTAACAGAAGGAACTGTACGTCACGTATTCAACGCATACTCAACACGCAAAGAATCTGAACACGTATTTGTTACACCTAAATGGCTTGGAATAGACGAAATATATGTCATTAAGAAACCAAGATTGATTTTGACCAACATATCAGAAAACACTGTATATGACTTAATTGATAACCGTAAGCAAGAAAACGTTATTAAGCGTTTAGAAGCTATTCCAGACCGTTCAGATATCGAATGCGTCACAATGGATATGTGGTATCCGTATAGACGTTCTGTGAATAAATGTATGCCTAACGCAGAGGTTGTCATTGATAAGTTTCACGTTGTACGTATGGCTAACATATCGTTTGAAAATGTACGTAAAAAGGTGCGTAAGAACGTCTCTTCTGCTGAACGTAAAGCATTAATGCACGACAGAAAGATACTTTTAAAACGTAATCGTGACGTTGACTTTCAAGGTCAAGTATTACTTGAAGTCTGGCTCGGTAAGTTTCCCGAATTACGGTGGGCTTATGACCTCAAAGAAGCGTTCTATGGCATTTGGGATTGCTCTACAAAGAGTGATGCAATTGAAGTATATCGTCAATGGAATGAACGTCTTGAAACGTCACCAGAGCTTGTTAGAAACGCATACGCTGAAATACCAAAAGCCTTTTCTAACTGGGGTAATGAAATATTCAATTACTTCGATAGAAGGCTTACAAACGCTTATACAGAGTCATTAAACAGCATTATCCGTAAGATTGACCAAGTAGGTCGTGGATACTCATTTGAAGTTCTACGAGCAAAACTACTATTCAACGAGAACTTACACAAGAAACGTGCTCCAAAATTCAATAGGTCTATGTTTAGCAATATGATGCAAAGTTACGGTAGAAATTTCTTTGATGACTACGAACCAGAAATTAACTACGGAGTGAACTTTTCCACATTGTTAAGTTATTTGGAGAGAGGGGATTAATCCCCCTTTTTCCACTAAATATTACGAATACCCATAATTTTAATCAATTCATGTAGTTTATCT
>CAYUSG010000114.1:0-13005 GCA_964447355.1 uncultured Paenibacillaceae bacterium | reverse complement strand
TAGGTATACAAGTTCAACGACAAAGGATTAGTTAGACTACCCTCATAGGTATCCTCATTGATAAACCTTCGCCTTGAAATTAAATGTTAATAACATTCACTATGATAATATCTCATTTTCATGTTGTCATGTAGTTATTTTATTGTCACGTAATACAGCAAAGAACCCCAGCTACTAGAGTACTAAACTCTAATAGATGGGGTCTCTCTAGAACATTTTTCCATTCCCTTAATACATCATCTTGCCCAAGGGTCCATCCTCTGCAACAATATCTTGTAATGTATACACAGAGATCGGAAAGTGTAAGATCCCATACACATAAGCGGCCAGTTCATAAAGCTGGAAGTAGATGACCAAGCTCTTATCAGCAATGTAATAATCCTGATTCGGGGCAATGCCCTTGAATTCATCTAATAGGGTAATATCCCTCTCCTTAATTTGAGCTGCAACAATATCTGAGATGATGTTCACATAATCACTGCCAGGCTTGAATAATTCCGATAGCTGAAAAGACTTGCCCGTGGTCACATCAAACGTCAGTGATTTATTGATCGTCATTCCATGCGCGCCGCCGGAGAAGGCATAGTTAATCAGGGTCAAGCTTAAGATGCCTCGCTCATTCGTCTTAATTTCGAACGTGGCGGTAACTGTAGTCATGGGATTCTCGAAATATCCTTGTTCCCTCAGTAACTCCAGCACTAAATTCCAGATTACCCCATTGATGTGTTCCTGCACGCGAACATTCGGCAAACCCACTACTACTGGATATGTTAAATCCAGCCTGGCTTGCTTCACCTTCCTTGCTTGTATCTGCACTGGCAATTCATTCATAAGAATACCCTCTCCCTGCTGAAAGCTATACTTCTTATTAGCCTATTCAACAAAGAGAGGGCAGGTTCTGCCTTAGCCTATATTTATTTGTTAGATGAATGAATTTCAGGTCTGTAAATCCAACCAAAGCTTCTTATTACGATACTCTTCCTCTCCCCCAACCTCTGGTCCGAACCAAGCGGGCGGGGTAAAAGCTTTAGCCGCCTCTTCCGATTCAAACTCTACCTCAACGGTTCGCAGGTCGAATTGCAAATATTCGTCAATTTCAATGAGTGTGCCATCCAAATCCAGCGTTGTTCTTATTTTCTCTAACGGAACTCGATTTAGGCGCTCAAGAAGCTGTTCATACAGCTCTGCTGAAATGTCATATTCAATCTCTTCTCTAGACCATCCTTTTCCACGTTTGAATGTGTGGGTATATTCGACCGTTTCTCCCTCCACCAGCTTCCGAATGCGCAGCTCCTCGTTTCCGTCGTAAGCTAAGTACGTTTGATAGATCGTTTTCTTCGATACAAACTTAATGGCGCCTGAGGCTAAGCCCTCCGCAGGAAAAGCCCCTAGCATATATTTGCGTTCAATCTCTTTACCCATGTTAGAAAACCCACTTCCCATTCTTCTGTACCAATTCACCGTCCAGATAAATCTCCCCGCCATCCTTCAGGTTTTTCACCATATCCCAATGGATTGACGATTGATTACCACCCTCGCCCGCTTCGTCATAAGCTCTGCCCACGGCTAAATGCACTGAACCGCCAATTTTCTCATCGAACAGAATATCCTTGGAAGGGGCTGTAATTCCAAAGTTGGCTCCAATACCTAATTCACCTAGATACCTAGAGCCTTCATCGGTGTTGAGTGCTTGCTCTAAGTAGTCCTGTCCCTTCTCTGCCGAAAACTCTACGATCTTACCTTCCTTAAACGTCAGGCGAATGCCTTGGATTTCGCGGCCCGCATATACAGTCGGCCATTCATAATAGATGGTGCCTTCCGTTTTGAGATAATTCGGCGTGAAGAAAAATTCGCCATCGGGCACATTGTGCTCACCTGCACAAATCACCGCTTCCCGACCTTCGATATCGATCGTAATGTCTGTTTCTTTTCCTACGATACGTACCTTGCTGGCCTTATTAAATTTAGCAGCAGCCGCTTGCATAGATTGTTCTAAAGCCGCATAGTCGATGTTCGTTGCGCCATACACAAAATCCTCATATTCCTCTAACGACAGTTCAGCTTCCTGAGCATAAGCGTTCGTAGGATACAATGACAGCACCCAGCGCACACCCCCTTGCATCAAATACTGCGTCAATGGACCGGAGGCCTGCGTCTTTAACCGCATCTTCTTAGGATCAATACCCGTCAAATTCTTAGTGTTATCCGCAGATAGTATATTCACTAGACAATCCACGGACTCGTATTGCATCTTCATCCATTCCACATTCGTTATCTGAGCCTCACTGCCCTCAGCCATCATGATTCTTTCCGTCTCTGGCAATCTGATCTGGGTATAAGGCATAGCCCCTAGCTTCACAACTTGACGATAAATTTCCTTAATCAAAGGCGTTGCTTCAGGCGTTCCCATGATCAGAACCTTCTCGCCCGCTTTAACCTTCAACGAATGATTCACCAATATATGTGCCAACTTCAGTACTCTTGAATCTGCCATTTGATCAGCCTCCTGTAATTATTGATTCAATCTATGTAAGGACATCCAGCATCATAACGCATTATGAACGGACCCCTTAAGCCTTGCCTTTCAAACGAATGCCCATCACAAGCGTCATACCTGCCGCCACCCACACCATCACAGATGTATATGCTTCGATCATCAGTACCGTTAGTAATATCGCCGCACATCCTGCGAAAATCCAGCGCATCACCGCTTGAATCGATGACATTCGCTGCGCTTCGGTTAGAGGATAGATCACCGTCCACACCGTAAACTGATGAATTCTTGCCAAGCTTGTCAACTGAATATAAATAATCCACATAAAACTAAAATAGACCACGGCCTTTAACCAACCTACTTCCATCCAAAGGATGAAAATAATCGCAAGCACCAGCAGTCTTAGCGTAATGCCAAACAACTCGGTACGTAAGAAGGTCTTCAAATAAAGGTAATGAAATGAATAAGCTTGCTTGAAAGGCAACCCCCGTGTCAACCAGGCCATCCATCGTCTTCTGCGGACTTGAACAGGGAGCTCGGGTACATCCACAAACCAATTCAGGAATAAATAGGTGCGATGCTTCACCTGTTGTTCACGATCCAGCAGCCGTTGCCATGGGACCCGTTGCCGAGCCGTCAATTTAAAGCTCAAAACATACAGCGCAAGGCATGTCGCCAGCAAGATAAACGACCGAAACCAAGTATATTGAAAAATAACATACACAGCGAACAACCCCAAAGCGAGGCGGACCCCAACATAAAACCAGCGGGTCAACCGTTCTTTCACTCGGAATTCTTGCCATGTGCCATAGATCACTGCACATTTAACTGCCAACAATACAACAACCAGCGGCCAAAAGGATTGCTGCACTAAGTTACTCCGTATGTACAACGGCCACAAGATGACCAGCACCAGGATTAGACCAGCAGATTGTATGAATACAGATGAAAGCCAAGCTGGTTTGAAAAAGTCTTGAATCCGATGCTCCATCGGGAGAAAATATATTAAATCCGCTTCCTTAAGATAGGTACGAATAGGGCTGTAGAATAGTACTGCCCCTAAACAGACGACAGCAACCCACAGCATTGGAAAATCCGCGGGGAAATCCCGGATCAAGCGAACATAATACAGCAATAGTGTGATCCCTATAAAGGAAGCAGCCAGTAAAAATCCGCTTTGAGCTACATACACAAGGTGTGGTGCGAGTTCTTTCTGGTATGCCCTAACCCGCTTCGCCCTTAACTGCGATAGGTTCATACCCTTGTCCCGCCTTTAACCAGTGTATAGAAAACATCCTCGAGCGAAGCCGATGCATCCACACCCGCTGCTTCTCGAATCTCATCGATCGTGCCGTAAGCTAACCTTCTGCCTTGGTGCAGGACAATATATTTATCACAATACCTTTCAATGGTGGATAGAATATGTGAACTCATCAGGATGCTGGCACCTTGCTCCTTCATCTTAACCATAAGCTCAAGCAATGAACGAATCCCAAGCGGATCAAGACCTAGAAAGGGTTCATCAATAATATACAGCTTAGGCTTGACGAGAAAGGCATTCATTATCATCACCTTCTGCCGCATGCCTTTAGATAGATGTCTGGATAATACATCCTTGCGTTCATTCATCTGAAACGCTTGCAGTAATGGCTTATATCCCGCTTGAAAATCCTCTTCCGAGAGTCCGTAAGCCATTGCGTTCAGCTCCAAATGCTCGAACACCGTCAGTTCGTCATACAGAATAGGTGATTCGGGAACATAAGCGGTCGCGGCTCGATAGCTTTCTGGTGAATCCTTCAGTGTTCGTCCTTCAATTTGAATATCTCCCTGATGCGGGTCCATTAATCCGAGCAGGTGCTTAATTGTCGTACTCTTCCCTGCTCCGTTCAGCCCGATTAAGCCCACCATTTCCCCAGGTTGTACTTCGAAATGTATATCATGGATGACAGGTTTTCTTAAGCTGTATCCACCCGTTAAACCTTCCACAGATAAGATTGGAACCATAATTCCCCTCCTCTGACGTCTATTATAACGCAAGGGTAATGGCGATACAAAAAGCGAAAGCACCCTGCATTAAACTGCTGCAGCGTGCTTTCAACCGTCCATCCATCAGGTTCTGCCCTGAATCCTATCCGAAATCATATTTATATTCAAATCTACTATTTATCTTCAATCTTGATATGTGAAATCGTTTGATTCGTACCCACTATCTCAACTTCTTGCCCTTTGATTAGTAAGGAAGTATCGCCGCTGATTTCTACATCTGAAGCGACTTTATAAATGGATGTTTGTTTATACCCGTCTATTTTTTGAATGAGTGCAATAGTGCTTAATTTTCCATTCGTATCTAGCGTTACAGCTTCCAACGTGCCTTCTATTACAAATCCAATTTTATCGGCGTCAATTTCTATAGAATCAGCAGTAATGCCTTCGCCTTTAATCACGACTGTACGTCCGTTCACGAGTAACTTAGGATTACCTAAAAGATCTGCCTCTTCTTCTACACGGAAATTCACGCGGAATTCTTCATCATCAACTTCTTGCAGCAAATCAACGCTGATGATCTCACCTTTACTGTTCATAGTGACATTTTGAAGAATACCTTCTACTTCGAATTCACGATCTTCATCGATCAATTCAATCGATTCAATGACCGCATCCTCACCCTTAATCTTCACATCTTGGTTCACGGTCAACCAGCTTGCATCACCCCAAATATCCGCATTCGCGTGTACGGAGAAGGTGTGTTCTTCTGTTTTACCATCCACTTTATGCTCCAGCTTCAAGCTGGTTAATCTTCCATCGGAATTGTATTGTAATTCATCAATATCGCCTTCCAAGGTAAAATCCCCCTCATACTCGTCATCTTCATCATCGTTGTCATCATCATCACGATCGTCATTATGAAGCTCCTTCACCTCAATGAAGACCACCGTGTCCTCATACGTACGTACAATGATTTCGTCACCTTCATCAAGATCATCTATGTCCAAACGGTCTCCTTTATAGTGAATATATACGTCATCATGCAGCTCGTAGGTTTTCACTGTAGAACCATAAGTCACTTCAATTTCATCATCGTCAATGTCTGTAATTTCACCGACATCCTTATTGTCATTGTAATCAGGCAATTCTTCTCCCGCGCGATCTAGCAGAACAGCTAATTCGGCCCGAGTTACAGGTTTGTTCGGCTTAAACGTATTGTTATCATAACCGCTCACGATACCCTTCTCAACCGCAACGGCTACATAACCAACCGCGCCCGCTGGAATTTCTTTTGCATCTTTAAAATCTAACTTCGTATTCATCTCAGCCTTTGCCTCATCGTCTAAACCAAGGGCTTTGACTAACAAGATGGTGGCCCATAAACGATCTGCTGGTTTGTCAGGTTGAAGCTTGGATTCCATTTCGGGGAACAGGTCGTTCTCTAAAGCAACCGCTACATATCCAATAGCATTCGGATATTTCTTCTCTATGTCTTTCGCGTCCTGGAAGTTGAGTTCGGTGTTCATTTCTTCTTCAGATTCAGCCTCATCCTTCAAGTCCATTAGTCGTATCGCGGTAATCACTGCTTCAATGCGGGATACGGGCTTATTCGGTTTGAAGGTTCCGTCATCATAACCTGAGAAGACCTGTTTGGCAGCAAGCTTTGCAATATACTCCATCGCCCAATGTTTATCCTCATCCAAATCCTCAAAGTCCAGCTTAATGACAATATTGCCATGTCCTTTGTTATTCTTGTTTCCTTTATTCTTCCACTTCCCTTTAGCTTTGCCTTTCCCCGGATGCTCCCACTCGTTCTTGATTTTGTATTCAAATTCAAATTCACGGTCATCTCTATCGTCGTCTGCTAAAGCTGTTGATGCTCCCCCCATCAGCATCGTTAATGCCAAACTTGCGGCTAACGTTTTCTTCATCCATTTAGGCTGTTTGAATAATTTCATGTTCAATCCACTCCTACCCCATATATTGTATACATTCTAGTGTTCTTGCATTTCAGCCAAGCTATAAGTATAAGAATCACCTTCGCGAAGTGTTCTATGTGCTTTGGTAGATTAGTTCGGCTAATGATTGAGGCTTTGTGGGGGTCTTCACAAAAATTAGTACGAGCTATCGGTTTCCAAAATATAGGAATGTATAGCGATGAAGGGGATATACTTTATATATACCGATGTAGAATCGGAGGGTACTCTCATGAAAGAAGTCCTTTATTGGACGTTCCTAAGTGTCATTCCAATCATTTCTGGTCTGATGGCCAAAACAGCATATAAGCAAAAACGACGCTTTGCAGCGTCGCTCTTCGTTACAGCTATATTCACATTCGTTTTATTTGTACTTACTTCGGCATGGTGGTACTTCTCTGCTTACGACGGATTTAGCCAAATACTAGGTATACTGTATTTCGCTATAGCTTGGTTCGTAACCCTCATCATCAATAGCATCCTACTATTAGTGTTGCGAAACAAACTCTCCTCTTAATGGGGCTGTCAAGGCTATTTCCGCTTTTCGGACAACCCCTTCTGCTTTTCCTTCAACCACTTCGGTGCACCTTTATTCTTGCTATCGCGTTTCCGATCAGATCGTTTTCGATCTGGCTGTCCGTTAGCCGCCCCCACTGTTCCTTGATCCTTCGCAAAAGAATTGTTCTGTTTCTTATTAGGCCTCGCTTGAAGGTCAGATTTCGTTACAGGATTCGTACGATTCAAATTCAAACCGCGATCTTCCTTCTTCTCAACAGATTTCACGACCGGTTTAGCGTGGCGATCTCCTTCAAGCCGCTGCGCAGTCTCCGGCAACATAAGCTGCCCCTTATACCATACCTTCTCTTGAAGCTCATGCCCCAACTGCTTAGAGAATTTCTTCATAATGAAAACCTCTTTAGGCGAGATCAGACTAATGACTTGACCGGATTTGCCCATTCTTCCTGTACGTCCAGCCCGATGCACATAATTCTCACTATCAACGGGAGGATCAAGATTGAAGACATGGGAGACATCCTGAATATCCAATCCCCGCGCAGCCAGATCTGTTGACAGTAACAGCGGCAGCTTCCCTTCACGGAACCGCTTCATAACCTGGGAGCGATCTTGTTTTCCCGCTTCACCATAAATCGCTTCTATTTCCAAACCACCATATTGAAGTTTGCCAACCCATTCTGCAATGCGCTCAATCTCATTAACAAAGATGATTGCTCTTGTCGGCTTTAACGTTAGAATAATCCGGCGAAGAACATCCAGCTTGTCCCGCTCTGAACAAACAACATAAGCATGTTCTAGCCCGCCAGCTAGTTTGTGCTCTGGTGCAACCTGAATGGACTGAGGTTCATTCATCCAAGTGTTAGCCTTCCTTTCAATCGCTTCCGTAATGGTCGCTGAGAAGAAGATCAGCTGTCTGCTTTTTAACGTTGTATTGATAATGCGTTCCACTTCTGCCGCTGCGCCAAGGGCAAAAACCTGATCCACCTCATCCACCACAATAGACTGGACACAGTGCATTTTTAACTTCCTAGCCTGGATTAATTCCATGATTCGTCCCGGAGTCCCAACTGCAATATGCGGACGGTCTTTCAGCTTATCCATTTGCCGCTTAACGGCCGCTCCACCGATTAATGAAATCGCCCTAACCCCGGTCGCTTCTGTTAATTTTCCAATTTCATGATAAATCTGCATGCCTAATTCCTGAGTAGGGGCGATAATCATCGCTTGGAGCTCCTTGCTGGCAGTATCCAGCTTCTGCAATAATGGCAGCACATACGCAAGGGTTTTCCCCGTACCGGTCTGAGATTGAACGATGACATCGCTGCCTGCCAGTACTAAAGGTATCGCTTGAGCTTGCACCGAGGTTGGCTCGGTTATCCCTTGCTGCGTTAAAGCCTTTATATAAGACTCATGTATATGTAAATCCTTGAAGGAAGACATAATCGTTCCCCTTTTCTTCATAGTTTAGACGATGTTCCCAGTATAGCACGTGTAGCTTCTTCAATCCACGCAAGGATCTCATCCACCACTTCGCCATCGCGAGATGGAGGAAGATGATGCTTTCAGCCATCTAATAAATTAACATCATAGGGCTTACCAACATCGCGGCAGGCTTGAACTAACCTTCGGGCATGCTCCACACTCACCAATTCATCATCGGTGCCATGAACAATAAGGAGCGGCCTATTCACTTGATCGATCCAACATACAGGTGATCTGGCCTCATAAGCCTCTGGTTGTTTCTTTGGATGCCCTACAACTCGCTTAAGCATACGTCTGAGATCTACCCGTTCTTCATACGTCTGGAATAGATCACTAACACCACCCCAAACAACAACAGGACCAGCTGCCTGTACATCTCTAGCAGCTAGCATCGCCATCATTGCTCCACGAGAAAATCCGATTAAGGGAATCGGCCCTTGCCTGACTTCGGAAAGCTCTTCCATGAGGCTTAAAGCGTTGTACACATCGAATCGATCTTCACCTGCAAAGTCCTCTCGCCCCTCGCCGCCTTCATTCCCTCTATAATAAGGTGCAAATACAGCATATCCACGTTCTGCGAAGCTCGCAATGCGTTCAGGCTGGACCATCCCAACACGACGGATTCCGCCGCGGCAATAGATAAGCCCTGGAACGACAGACGATTCGACTTTTGGCAGCATATATAACCCTTTTACTCTAAGCCCTTGGCTCCAATAAGTCAGCTCATAAGCATGCAGATGCTTATATTCCGGCAGGACTGGTTTTCGATGGATGAGCCTTTGCAACGTATGATCCATGGCTTTGACTCCTTCTTCTAGTATAGGTTAGACTGATTCTAAATCGTATATAGCACAGGAAAGGTTGGATGACCCAGCATGAACCCTTCATTTCAGCACGAATTTGATGCGTTAATTGAGAAATTCGCAGAATTATTAGTAGGCAAGACTGACCCTGAAACGATAGAGAAAATCAAAATATGGGCTTTATTTAACCATATGCACAAAGCAATGCCTAATTTAACGAGCCACTGGAACCAAACCCATCCTGAATCCAAAGCAGACATTCGTCAGCTGTTCGAGGACATTCGCGATATGAACACCGCCCACAAACAGCAGCAGAAGCCTCAAAGCTAAGATTATCCGTATAACCTTCAGGTCAAATGCACATAATAATCCAGCAACTTTGACCATGAAGTACGGAGGTGAACGGGATAATGGCTAAAATTGCTGTAGAAGACACGTTGAATGATGTGAAGCAAGCCCTTCAGAATGAAGGCTTAGAAGTTGTTGGTATGACCAATGCAAACGCAGGTGATTGTGCTTGCTGCGTCATCTCGGGTCAAGACGAGAACATGATGGGCATGGCAGACGCTGTTACCAATGCGTCCGTCATTAATGCAGAAGGTATGAGCACATCTGACATTGTCAACCAAGTGAAGAGTCGTGTCAATCCAACCTCCTAAAAGGTTCCGCTTTTGAAGAAAAGGAAGCTTCGTTTCTGCGATACTGCAGACAAGCTTCCTTTTTGCATATTTTGACCTTGCCGCATGACATGTATGGTTATAACGAATTCAAGTCAGTACGCCACGATCTAGAAAAATACTCTCATAGGATATCCTTTTCCATCTGCTGAGTGTTCTAAAATCATTTCTTATTCAGTAAACGATGTGCCGCACCCTCTAACAAACGGGGAAAACACCGGTACAAAGCGGCCCCGATTGAAGCTGTAAACGGCAAATCATATTCAGGCCTCCCTGTACGAATCGTCAGTATAATGGCCTTTGCAACCTGTTCAGGTCTTAGGAGCATCCGTCCCAATCGCTTTGCATAACCTCCTGTTGGATCTGCTTTATTCAAGAAGGGTGTCATAACCGGTCCCGGACTAACCGCAGATACCTTGATTCCACTCCCTCTTAATTCATGACGTAAGCTCTGGGTTAGTCCCAGCACGGCATGCTTGCTTGCAGCATAACCTGAAGCTTTCGCTGTCGCAACTTTGCCCGCCATTGATGCCACATTAATAATATGACCATGCCCTGCTTGCCGCATGTATGGCAATATCGCCATCGTACAATGAATCACTCCGAAATAGTTCACCTCCATCATCGCCTTAAACTCACTTAATTCCGTGTCTTCAAACCGCTTGAACGTTCCAAGACCCGCATTATTAATGAGCATATCAATTCGACCATGATCATCCATGATCTTCTTAATCGTTACATTCACCTGTTCTGAATCAGTGACATCAACAGCATAACTAAAGGCTTGGTCCATTTCTCCTGATGCCTTTTGCAATGCCGATTCTGATCGGCCTATTAACATCACCTTGGCGCCCTGAAGTGACAATAACTTTGCTGTTTCTAGCCCTATACCGCTGGAAGCCCCTGTAATCACAACGATTTTATCTTCTAACATAATAACTCCACCTTACTCATATGAACCACTGCTCCGTTATCTGTTCACATTCTTAATAGACGTCTTGTTTTGCTGCAGAGCATATTCATCTGTTATATCACAATGACATTAATCCTATTATATCGTCTCTGCTCAAACAAAAAAACGTGCAGAACCACTTCCTGTGGCCGCACGTTAACTTATATGCTAGGCTATAATCACTTGAATATCGAGTTCACCAATTTCACCGATTTTCAATGGGATGGCCAGAGCCTGCTGATCTGCGTATTCCATATTAATGGAAGATTGCATGAGCTTCGGCGGCGTAATATCAACCTTAACCCCTTGATTGTACAGCAACGTACTTGCGTTCCCACTAATCATATTACCGAGCTCTGAAATCGCGCTTTGCGTCATTTCGTCCAGTTCAGTAATTATAAATCCACCCATCATAGCGGAGGCCATTTTAAGAGCTACGGTTTCAGCTAATCCAAAAACGATATCCCCCTGCATTTGTCCTGTCATTCCGATGTGTATCCACACATATCCGTCCAGATTCAACTTCTTGACACCAAGTTCGCCCGTTGTTGTATCAACATTCGCCACTTGCTGGATGACGATTTTGGCGGATTCTAGAAAAGGATCGATCAGCTCAGCCTTCATGTCCCCGTGCTCCCTCCCTTGGTAGATTATAGAAACTAAGCGCTTTATAATCCATTATACTCGACTTTCTAAGACAAGTATAGATATTTTTCATTATTTTGTCACATTTAGCCTTAGGTCAAAGAGCATAGTAGCTTGGTAAACTTGCAATACTTTCATTATCATTTCTTAACTTAGTTTGGGCTGAAAGGCATTATTGTTATAATAAGTGCGATACACACCAAAGGAGGCTGTCATATGAAATACCGAGAACTTGGGACAACAGGATTAAAAGTCAGCGAAATCAGTTTTGGTACTTGGGCCATAGGCGGTGCATGGGGTTCTACGAATGATGAAGAATCGTTACGTGGTCTTAATGCAGCCATGGAACAAGGTGTCAACTTTTTCGACACTGCAGACGTATATGGGGATGGGCATAGCGAGGAATTACTGGCTAAAGCAACCAAAGGCAAGGAAGACACCATCCATATAGCCACCAAATTTTGCCGTGCGGGTGATATACATGATCTGACAACTTATTCAGAGAAAACCGTCCGTACCTATTGTGAGAACAGTTTAAGGCGATTGCAGCGCGAAGCCATTGACTTATATCAGATTCACTGCCCGCCTAAAGCTATTCTTGAAAACGGTAAAGTATTCGAAGTTTTGGATCGATTAAAGACCGAAGGCAAAATTAAACATTATGGTGTCAGTGTTGAAACGGTAGATGAGGGATTACTATGCTTGCAGCATCCGAATGTGGCGGCTCTTCAGATTATCTTTAATATCTTAAGACAGAAACCACTTGAAACTTTGCTTCCTCAAGCCAAGGCAAAAGGTATAGGCATCCTTGTCAGGCTTCCCCTTGCCAGTGGTTTATTAACAGGGAAATTCACCCGAGAAACCACTTTTGCCAAAGATGATCATCGTAACTTTAACGAGAATGGGGAAGCGTTCAACGTAGGAGAGACCTTTGCAGGATTAGGATTGTCTAAGGGTGTTGAGCTAAGTGAGCAGCTTCGCTGGATCGCAGAGGGACGTGGTAATATGACGAGAGCCGCCCTTCGCTGGTTACTAGATCAAGAAACCATCTCATGTGTCATACCTGGTTTTCGTAATGTACAACAAGTCGAAGACAATCTTGAAGCTCAACACGTGCCTTCATTTACTTTGGAGGAATTGAACAAACTAGAGCAATTCTACAAAACCGAGGTACATCAACATATTCGCGGCGCCTATTAAGCCCATTGCATATTGGTTTTAACGCTTCTTTCAAAGCCTAATTATTGGGACTTGCCCTACGATTGAAACAGCGGCAGCTGAGGATGATGTATAGGATCCCCAGACTGCCGCTGTTTCATTGAACTACCGTGTCCCTTAGAGGTTTTCAGGCAATGCATATATGACTACTTCTTACTTAAAAGGGATACTATTTGCCCCTTTTGGCAGATTAGTATCCCTTGTAATTGTATTATCCTCATGTTTATATATGCGTTACAGCTGAATCTAGCGCTGC
>CAYUSG010000113.1:0-13143 GCA_964447355.1 uncultured Paenibacillaceae bacterium | reverse complement strand
CGAGACTGCGATGTATACCTTCCGAAGCTTATGCTCCGACGAACCCCTGTCGGGTTCTAATCCACTCTACGGAGAGTGAGGGATTCGAACCCTCGCGGCTGTTACACCCTAACGCTTTAGCAAAGCGCCCCCTTCGGCCTCTTGGGTAACTCTCCATAAAATAACCCACCAAAGTAATATTAACCTGTAACAGCTAATGCAGCTCACTTTGATGGGGTTCATTTATAAATGGCTCCCCGAACAGGACTCGAACCTGTGACAACTCGATTAACAGTCGAGTGCTCTACCAACTGAGCTATCAGGGAAAGACAAGAACTAATTTATCACGAATTGTTGGGGGAGTCAAGCGCCACTAACTTCAATTTTCCCCTGCATTTTCCGCACCCGTATTTTCGCACATCGACCTTACGTTTTCGCATGTATACTTGTCCGCAACGACTGCATACGAGCTTGTATTTGTAGCTTTCACTTCGTCTTACATCTGGAACAGCCTGACAGAATCGACTGCCCCCGACCTTTGCCAGCAAGTTCCTGAAATCAGCATCTCGATGCTTGTATCCTTTCTTCATGAGATGCAAATGATAATGGCATAGCTCGTGTTTGATGATTTTCTCAACTTCGTCTACACCAAACGTTTCAAATTGTAACCGGCTGATTTCAATGTTATGGTTTGTTGTGAAATACCGTCCGCCGGTTGTTTTCAACCTTGCATTAAAGGACGCTTGATGGCGGAAAGGACGGCCAAAATCCCGAAGTGATATGTGCTCTACCCATGCTTGCAGCTGCTGATCATTCAAATCCCACCCCTCCTTCCACTACTTGAATTGTAAAGGATGAATAAGTTAAACTGTCAAGTAGAAAATGGTTTGAAGAGAGGAACGAATTGGAATGAATCAGCCTATGCGCTACGTCATGCTTCAACAGGAGCAAGTCCTTACATTTGTGGAAATGCCATCATCTTACGCTTATCAGCTCAGTGCCTTGAATCTCAGGCTGCATAAAGAAATCGACAAGCTGACAGCATCAGAGCTTCCACAGCTTCCATATGCTATTGCCGAATGTAATGACCTGGATGTGCTTGATCCGAATTTACCCATCGTGAGCGGACTGGATTACATTAACCGTCTGGAACAAGCCTTTGCGAATATTGATGAGAAAGCTTATCCATTGATTTCACTGCTCACTGAAATTAGAGCGCTGCAAGCTCAAATGGAGCAATGGTACGAAGAGGAGTACGAAGCTTAAGTAGTCCATTGCTTTGACACATTTTGGCTAGGACTTGCACCATTGTCTTTTCTGCCCCATAAGGTAAACTATACATCTTTTGCCTGATGAACGTACTCTAAACGGGAAGGGGCTGACACATATGCCGCAGTGGCTATGTAATCAACTAGAACGGGCCTACCAAAAGAAGGATCGCCGCAAAGTAAAACTACTCAATGACTGTTGGTTTTTCTATCGAAACACTGCTATGTACGATACTTCCTCTGCGGATTCATCATTGTTTTATTAAAACGTAAAAAGCAGCTAAACCAAGGTTGTAGAACCCCCCTCTAGGAATTCGTTAGAGGAATCTCCGACCTGTGGTTAGCTGCTTTTTCTTTGATTCTAATTCGGCTTCTTCATCGTTAGGCTGACGCGGCCTTTCTTCAAATCAACGCCAAGCACCCACACAGTAACCGTATCTCCAACAGAGACAACATCCATCGGGTGTTTAACGAATCGGTCACTCAATTGAGAAATATGGACTAAACCATCATTTTTCAAGCCAATATCAACAAATGCTCCAAAATCGATTACATTACGTACAGTCCCCTGGAGCTCCATGCCTTCCTTGAGGTCTTCTAACTGGAGCACATCCGTATGGAAAATCGGCGGCGGTAATTCTTCCCTTGGGTCACGCCCTGGTCGCTGTAAGCTGTCTAGAATATCTCTAAGCGTCGGCAAGCCCACATTTAAGTTGACCGCCAGTTCATCTGGTTTAATCTCTTGAAGCTTCTGTTTAAGCTCGTGCGAGCCTAACTGCTCTAATTCCAGCTTGAGTTCTTTGAACAGCTTGTCCACCACATCGTAGGATTCGGGGTGAATAGGTGTATTATCAAGAGGGCTATCCCCCTCACTTATGCGCAGGAAGCCCACACACTGTTCGAACGCTTTAGGCCCTAATCTTGGAACCTTCTGCAGCTGCTTACGATTTATAAATTTTCCGTTGTCTTCACGGAATTGAACGATATTCTTCGCTAAGGTGGCATTGATGCCGGATACATAAGCTAATAATGCGGCTGAAGCTGTGTTAAGATCTACACCTACATGGTTAACTGCCGATTCAACGACCACCTTCAGATTCTCCTCCAAGCGTTTCTGCGCCACATCATGCTGGTATTGACCAACACCAATCGATTTGGGATCGATCTTTACCAATTCTGCCAGTGGATCCTGCAATCTGCGTGCAATCGAAACCGCGCTGCGTTCTGCAACGTCTAAATCAGGAAATTCACCTTGTGCGAGCTTCGAAGCCGAATACACACTGGCTCCCGCTTCATTCACGATAATGTATTGAAGATTACGGCCTTTTAATTTCCCTATCAGATTCGCTACGAATTGCTCTGTTTCGCGGGATGCTGTTCCATTACCAATCGTTATTATTTCGATATCATACGTTTCAATAAGCCGCGTGAAAATAGCCTCTGCCTCAGCGACCTTATGATGAGGAGCCGTTGGATAGGTGACTGCCACCTCTTGCATTTTGCCTGTATCATCAACTACAGCAAGCTTACAACCTGTTCTAAAGGCTGGATCCACTCCAAGCACTCTTTTTCCTTTAACAGGCGGTTGAAGGAGCAAATTTCTTAAATTAGCAGCAAAAATATCGATCGCATGTTCTTCTGCTTTATCTGTTAATTCATTACGAATTTCGCGTTCAATGGAAGGGGCAATCAGACGTTTATATGCATCCTCTATAACTAACTCTAGCTGCTCTCTTACAACGGAATCTCCCTTGATCACTTGCTTGGCTATGTATTGATGAATGCGATCCAGTGCAACTTCTAATCGAACTTTAAGTATGTCCTCACGCTCACCGCGGTTAATTGCTAACGTCCGATGCGGTGGCAGCTTGCGTACAGGCTCTTGGTATTCATAATACATTTCATAGACTGATTCGGCTTCCTTATCCTTGGCCTCAGTTATGATTAAACCTTGATCCAAGGTATGTTGCCGGATCCATGCACGAATCTTCGCTTCGTCTGCGATTTGTTCGGCAATGATATCCATGGCACCTTGAATGGCTTCTTCTTCGTTGTTTACACCCTTCTCAGGATCAATATAGCCAGCTGCTTCCTCCTGCAAGGAACCTTGCTTAGGCTGCTCCAACATCCAGTTGGCCAGCGGCTCTAAGCCTTTCTCTTTGGCGACACTCGCACGTGTCTTCCGTTTCTGACGGTAGGGCCTGTACAGGTCCTCAACCTCTTGCAGCTTCACTGAGGCAATGATGCCCTCACGCAGTTCATCTGTCAGCTTCCCTTGCTCTGCTATTAAGCGAATGACTTCTTGTTTCCTAGCCTCTAGGTTGCGCAAGTATTGCAGACGCTCTTCGATGTCCCGCAGCTGAGTCTCATCGAGTTCACCTGTCATTTCTTTACGATACCGGGCTATAAAAGGGATGGTGTTGCCTTCATCCATTAAACTAACCGTGGTTTTGATTTGCTTCATAGACAGCTTGAGTTCGGATGTTAATTGCTTTAGAATTCGTTCTTGAACCTTCTCTTCAGGCTCCATGTCTAACTGAATTTCAACCTCATTCGTCAATTCCACTCACACACCTTTACTTTATACAAACATGAAAAAACGAGGGTGCTCCCTCGCTTCATTCATGCTACCCTTTTTAAAATTCTATCAAACCAACACTGATTTGCAAAGCTTCATCGACCTTATGCATCGTTTCATCGTCCAGATGCGTAATTTTATCGGTGAGCCGCTGTTTATCAATGGTTCGGATTTGCTCCAGCAGTATGACAGAATCCCTATCAAAGCCATGTGTCTTGGCATCGATTTCAACGTGCGTAGGCAGCTTGGCTTTCTGAATTTGCGCTGTAATGGCTGCAACAATGACCGTCGGACTGAACCGATTGCCGATATCATTCTGAATAATGAGTACAGGTCTTACGCCACCCTGCTCGGAGCCTACCACAGGAGATAAATCTGCGAAAAATACATCGCCTCGTTTGACTATCAAGTCGCTACACCCCGCTAACTAAGCGGTTTACTGTATTACCTGCGTCTTCCTCCGCGTGAAATGCTTCCGATGAAATGTTTAAGTTGATTTTGGCCATTTCCATATAGCCACGCTGCATAGACTCGCGTAAATACCGCTTTTTTCGTTCCAATAGGTAGAGCTTCATGGCCTGTCGGATGAATTCGCTGCGATTGGAATTCTCCTCTTCCACAATGCCGTCAACTTCTTGCAGTAAATTATCCGGTAAGCTTATCATGATCCTTTTCGTGTTATGCACATTGGCCACCGATCTCGCACCCCCAAAACTTTTCCAAACCAATACTACCATTATGGCGATATTGAAGCAATTTTATACAACATTAAGTATATGCTTCCGATATATCGACTATGTCAGTAAATACATGCTCATCATATTGCATTCATTCTATCAGCTGCGTGTATCATTTTCTCCCTAAATTAAATTCGATATTTAAGTCCTATTTCCTCTTCATATGTTGCAAAATATGCTTGGTAATTCATGGAACACTAGTACCTCAGGCGGTTCACAGTTTTCACATGGACCCCATTTCGCATATAGATGCGGGGAACCCTTTCAGATATTTTACAAGTCATTTCATAATTGATGGTCCCGATGCTTTCTGCTAATTCATCCACCAGAATCATTTCATCAGCCTGCTGTCCGAAGAGAACGACTTCGTCACCGATCTGTACATTGGACACTTCTGTTACGTTGATCATACACTGGTCCATACAAATGCGACCAACGATGGGTACTCTAGCTCCGTGAATTAATGTATCTGCTTTATGAGAAAGCAGCCTTGTATAACCATCAGCATAACCAACGGGCAGTGTTGCAATCGACTCCTCGGTTTGAGTGGTATACATGGCACCGTAGCTTACGCCTGAACCCGGGGGTAATGATTTCACCATAACCACCCGAGTTTTCAAACTCATGACTGGCTTTAAGTCCACTTGCGTGCGATCCACTTCGTTCGAAGGATACATGCCGTATAACCCAATGCCAATGCGCACCATCTGAAATGAAGCTTCAGGGCAGTCTATAGCAGCTGCGCTATTGCCTGCGTGGTTCCATTCAAAGGTAATTCCCTTCGTCGCTAGCTGATCTATAACCTTCGTCATACGCCGGTACTGCATCTGGGTATAGCGCTTGTCTGCTTCATCTGCTTTGGCAAAGTGCGTATAAAGCCCTTCTACCCTAACCTGGTCTATTGTCGCTAATCTCGTTGTAAATTCAATCGCTTCTTGTTCATTCCATAAGCCAATACGACCCATCCCCGTATCCAATTTCACATGAACTTTCAGCGGATACTTGAACGCAGCCTTGTTCGTTTCTAAAGCAACTAATACATCTTCCGAATAAATAGTTAATGTAATTTGATGATTCGCAGCTTCTGCTAAAGCCTCAGGCGGGGTATACCCCAGTACCAGTATCGGAGCCTGAATCCCGGCTTGGCGTAATTCCATAGCCTCATCTAAAAAAGCAACAGCCAAATAGTCTACACCGCTGCGTACTGCCTCTTCAGCAACCTCAATGGCACCATGCCCGTAGGCATTTGCTTTCACCACAGCCATCAGCTTCATGTCCTCTGGAAGCCTTCTTCTAAATGCATTTATATTATGAGCGATCGCATCAAGCGATATTTCCGCCCAGGTTGGACGATAGTACGTGTCCACTACAATGTCACCTTCTTCTCCCATGAAGCCAGCCTTCTATTAAGGTCGATCAAGCATTAATAATCTAATGTTAATCGCTCGTAAGGGCACTGTCAATGAACCAGAGCAAAATGAGCCCTATGCAATACATGGTAAGGAAAAGGCAGGTAAAGGTGGGAAAGAGGTACCCGCTATTCCCCTAGAAACAATCATACTTACCAGCAGATACCTCGAAATCGCATATTCAATTGGATTCACTCTGTAACTTTAATGGTGGATTACAGCTTATTTACCCACTTGACCTTGAACGGACTGAGCGACCTTTATCATCTCTTCCTTAGGCATATCACCTGCAGATAAACGGAATTCCACCCCGTTATAGGTCCAGTGTAACGTCTTCATATCATCCCCTGTAATAACACCCATCGTATAACCTAAATCCACAATCTCACCTTTACTAGCTGTTACGATATGATCCTTCGGCTGCGTTTCAAGAATAGAGAAGTTATATTCCCCTGTATATTTAAGGGCGATCGCTGCATTGTCGCCTAACATCATTTCACTCATATCTTGAAGCGCTACCCCTTCAGGAACATACGTCGGTTGGTAGATACCGAAGCTCTGAGCTTCTGCACCGGCTCCCTCAGCAAGCTGCTCAGCTTCTACGCCTTCCACACCCTCAGCCATGACCGGAAGTGAGGTGATGGCAGATGCACTCATATTACGTTCCATATCAAAAGCATCGTCTTCGAACTTCTTATCAAAGGTGAAGCTGGAGAACACCACATCCACCATTAAATTCCCATTGCCATCGGCGATTTCTACTTTCTTCGGTGCGTAATCATCCTTGTTCAGCCATATCTTCTGGCGCACCAATGAGCTATTCTGATAATTAGCTGCTACGTCGAAGACATAGGCCTTCTCTTCATTAGCGAATTGACGATCCGCATCCGCTACAATGCTCTTTGCCAGTGTCTGGTACAAGTACACTTGACCTTGATTATCCGGCCAATCGCTCTGGAAGCGGAAGCTCTTCTTCAGATGAGGTGTTAGCACAAATACCCCTTCATCGTTACGAAGCACAATCTGTGTGATATCCTTCTCGCTGTTATGTAAGGCAATGCGGTAGAAATGAGGGTTCTGGTACCACACCTCCACATCATAGGCTTGCTGTTTCTCACCCGCGTGAAGTGTCATCGTGCCGGCACCCTCATAACTTTTCAGATCCGTGACCACACGATCTACATCTTGAACTACATCTGCAACGTCCTTCTCCCCGCAGCCTGCTAGAACTACTGATACGCACACCATCATGGCTATGATCCATGTGATCTTACGCATGCCATCATCCCCTCTACACGTTTTATTGGTTCAACTTCTACATGTGTATGAGGGACCTTGGCCAAATATGCAGACTGGCTTTGGGGAGGTGATGAAAATCTCCTATCCACTATTTTCAGTTGTAGTAGTAAAAGAATCCTCCAATTAATATAGCCCAAATGAGCGTTCCCAATATTAGTCCAAGCCATATACCATTTCCAATACTCAAGGTATCTTCTTCCATTAGCTTATCTTTGTCCCACATAAGAAAACCTCCCTAGATTATAGTGTAGGAAGGTTTTCTCACATTAATACCTGTAGTACTTTATGGAGTTATTTTTATATGAATTCAATAGGCATTTTTAAATCCATTAAAGATGGTTTTGATAATAATTTTAATATCCAATAAAAAGGTCCAGTTCTCAATATAGAATATATCAAAGCGAATGCGATCCTCTATGGATGTGTCCCCGCGAAGACCATGGCTTTGCGCCCAGCCCGTGATACCCGGACGAATATGATGCTTAATCATATATTTCGGGATATCCTCTTTAAACAGTTCAACATAATATGGCCGTTCGGGTCTAGGTCCGACTACGCTCATATCTCCTTTAAGAACATTAAAAAATTGGGGTAACTCATCTAAACTTGTCTTACGCAAGAACGTCCCAAACTTTGTTCGCCTTGGGTCATTCTCAACTGTCCAACCTTCATCTGTATTTTCCTGAGTGTTATGCATCATAGAGCGGAATTTGTACATCATAAAAGGACGACGGTGCTTACCAACTCGTTCTTGTTTATATAACACCGGACCTTTAGAGGTCAATTTGATACCTGCTGTAATCAACAGCATTAATGGCAAAGTCAATACAATTGCAAATAGTGAAAACATAATATCAAAGGTCCGTTTAACAAACAGATTCCTTAACTCATCTAATGGGACATCTCTAACATTAATTAAGGGTATGCCTGCAAAGTTCAGAAATTGGGGCTTTGCTGGCAAATAATCGAAATAGTCGGGAATAATCATCGTTTTTACTCCAGCTTTCTCACATACTTTGATGATACTTCCGATTTTATCATGCACATTTAATGGGAGTGCAATGATCACTTCATCCACTGTTTTTTCCTGTAGTATGTCTTGTAGATCATTCAAGACCCCCAGTATCGGAACGCCTGCATCTAATTCATCTTGTTTGTTGTCATCCATAAAACCAAGAACTTCATATCCCAATTCGGGATATTGGGTTAAATTACTATAGAATCGTTTACCCAAGGTTCCAGCACCTATGATTAGAATAAACTGTTTGTTGTACCCGTTTCTTCTAATATTCTTTAGTCCAATTTTTATAATGCCGCGGTAAAAGGTGATGGCCATAATTGTATTTACTAAGAAAATGGCAAGAAATTCACGAGAGATATTAACTTCCTTGAAGAAAAATAAAATACTAAGCAATACCAGCATATTGATCACGTGAACTTGAACAATCTTAATAAGAACAGAAGAAAACTTCTTTTTCCGATTAGGCGAATAAAAGCCGACAAAGAAGCCGACTGCAATCGCTGTAAAGCCATAAATAAGACCCCATTGAAAATAGGTCTTGAAAGGCAGAGGTGCTTGAAAATCAAGCCAACCACTTCTAAATTTAATCCACCAAGATACAAGAAATATGATGGCTATGATTATAAAGTCCACCAGTGCATAAATTTGAGTAAGAAACCTTTGGTTTTGCCGAATCATTCAATCACCTCTTTTTCTAACCATATTAATTGTCATTGCAGCCATGGTCTTTAAAGCGATAGCGATATATACAAGCATGGATACGACAAGGGGATATTTCTTGAAGTAATGTTTCTTATAGAATAAGAACATCGCTCTATGAAATTCATAGATAAGCTTATACGATCTTTTCTTACTGCTGGCACCTTTAATATGCAGAATCGTTGTAAGCGGGGCGTACATAACCTTCCATCCCGCTTCTTTGATCCGATAACACCAGTCTATGTCTTCCCCATACATAAAATAATCTTCGTCTAATAAACCTATTCCCGTTACAGCCTCGCTTCGCACCAACATAAATGCTCCAACTAATGAGTCCACTTCATGCATATGATCTGGATGCAGAAAATTTAACTTATATTTATTAAATCTCAATGACTTTGGAAATAATTTAGAAAGCCCTAATACATAATAAAGGGATGCAGTTGGTGTAGGAAAACCTCTTTTCGCTGTCTCATCTAATGAACCATCGGGCAGGACAATTTTGCAGCCACTCACGCCCACATCTCTATGCTTGTCCATAAATCCAACCATAACATCCAAAGTTTGAGGTTCAATCAACGTATCTGTGTTCAACAATAAAATATATCGTCCCTGCGCAATTCGTATGGCTTGGTTGTTCGCTTTTGAAAAACCTACATTTTCATCATTACAAATCAGCTTAACTTGTGGATAATGATCAGTGATCATAGAAACAGAATCATCGCTAGAATAATTATCGACTAAGATAACTTCATAATCATAAGATGTTTCTGACTGGAAGACGGATGATAAAGCTTGCATTGTCAAATCACAAGTGTTGTAATTCACTAAAATGACGCTTAAGTCCATGGGTTGACCTCATTTTATATTAAATCTTTCATTCCTAGCTATTATAGCATCTTTTTACAAGAAAATGAGCATCCAATGTATTATATATTCCCGGCGACTCATAACGAGGAAGGTGGCTCCACTCCCAAACTTATATAGATTTCCTTTTGTTTCTCAAGAAGCTCGCCAACACGCAATTGCTGTCCAGGTGCTTCAAAACATTCGATGACATCGAGTTTGTCAAGAGCGCTTTGCAGGGTATAAGTTTTGAATAAATTATTCTCCTGCATCTGTTTTTTGATGTAAGAAAGATAAATGAGTGCGACAAATTCAATAAACAGTTTTCCGTCAAGACTTTGTTCCGAAGAGACCAAGGTGCGGCGCATATTTAATCGTTCTTTCAAGTTGCCGAATGCCTTTTCAACCACATCCTTATTGCGATAGAGCTCCAGTGCGGTGATGGCATCCATCGTCTCATTGGTCATCAAGACAAAGAAGCCATAATAGCGTTTGGCTTTTGCAACCGCTTCTTCATTGACAATGACTCGCGTCCCCCGTTTGGGCGTGGTCTTTATCTCAAAGTATTTTTTGTAGAAGGCTTCATGTTCCGGCACTCTGCGGCCGGACTCTAATTCGCGACGCATGGCCATTAATTTGCGATCGAAGGATTTTTCGTCTTCGGCGGCTTTGTCAATGTTGTAATAATAGTGCAGATAGATGCGCCTAGATTCGGATTTGGTGTCTCCTTTATAAGGACGATGCTCGGTATACTGCCACTCCGTTTGGACAGTATGGTAGTATAGTTCGTATTTCTCGTTAAAGTGTTCAAAGCTTCGAAATCGGTCATAGATGACATCCAATTCTTTGCGGATCAAAGACAAGGACATCTTCGCTGAGATCAGGAATTTCAAGTGATCCTTAAAGAGGGCATTGATGTTATCTTCACTGTAAAACCCTCGATCCATGACCAGTTTTACTTTGGAAAAGCCTAACACATTCAACTCGACCAACAGGTTCTTAATGGTCTTAGAATCCGGGATGTTGCCAGCCAGCTTGCGGTAATAAAACGGAAGGTTGGAGGATTGGCCGAATACCATCGCCAAGTTTAATTGGGCCAGCGGATCTCCCTCTTTATTCCTACCGTATTGCACTTGGCGTAAGCATTCGGAGTAACTGGAAATGGAGGTGATGTCGTAGGCCCAGAACTCCTTGTCCATCCGCCGCTTTCCTTGCAGACGGAAAAACTGGCTCTTTGCTTCTTCCGTAATGGAAGCAAAGATTTCACTACTGCGCTGGGACGTGATGTTCTGACCGTAAGGATGCTTATGTAAGCTGCTCCATTTCTCAAATCGGTAAAGCGGATTGCTATCCTCGAGGATCAGGTAATACACGATGGATCGGATCTGCCGGTCCATGCCGGGAAAGCACTGTTTCAAGTCATCGGCAATGCCGAGCTTTTCACCGATGGCATCCAAGAGATAAGTAGCGCCATAGAAGGTCCTGGAAGTATGAATAGTCGGCACCGGACCTCTTTTGGGAGCAGTTGGAGCTTCTTGTTTTTTACGACCTCTGCCGTCGGTTGGGAGAATTGAGCCAGTCTCCTTGTCCACCCGACCGATGAGCGTTCGTTTAGCACGGGACTGCTTCTTTTCTTTGTCCCAGTATGATACAGATTCATACGCATAAGTAATTCCGGAGCGTTTGTCAGTTTGATACACAATCGTCGCCACTTCGCCTCACCTCGTTATGTACATCATAACACATAACGATGTTAAAGGAAAGAAAAAAATGCGTTAAACCCCATAATATTAGGGAGTCTACGCCATTTTGTCGACTATCTCGTTATGTTTTGACGGGAATCTAGGTTTGAAGCTGAATCTAACGGTGTGACCTTGGATGTTTTGGCTGTCTTTGATATGACCCGTTTGGGTTCATCTACTGGAATCGATAGCGCCTTACCGACATCCATGGTAAGTTGACCGTCATCTGGATCATCATCCTGGTCATCGTCATCTTCTGCCGTCAAAGCTTCTTCTGCTTTTAAAGCTTCTCGGGCTATGTGTTCATTGACTTCAGCTAATATATCAGCACCCAGTCGTTCACGAAAGTGTGTCAAAAGCGAATGATGGAAGGGCTCCTCATCGACAAATTCGGATAAGCCAATGAAGAACTGCAGGTAGGGATTTTCCATGATCTGCTGCGTGGTTTCTCGGTCACTTAATCCAAGCCGTTCCTTGATGATTAGCGATCCTAGTGCTACACGAACAGAGTAAGCCTTTTGGCCAGCTGCAGGGGACCGAAAAGCTTCAACATATTTTTCTTCAACTAATGCCCAAGAAATCAGTTGAGCGAGTTGAATCCATCGATTGTTAGGATTTAATTTACCACCAAAGGGCAGGTAGAAATCTTCAATGAGTTTTGGCATATTTTCATTCAAAGAGAACATTTTATTTCACTCCATCTGCAAGGTTTTTCCCTGTTTTCCGTCTATTTCCTTGCATATGAATTCGACAAAATGACTTAAAATCCTTGCAAATCAAGGAGGTTATGATTGTTCAGCAAGCCCTATTTATAAAGTATTGTTACTTTTATATTACATTAGATTTAATAGACATGCTTTCAACATCACCATTACCACCAAGATAATTAATATGTCTATGCGGCTGTTTTGCCACCCTCTGGGTTAATCGGTTTTGAGACAAAATGTTGCTTTAAATTTAAAGCTGGTTTTTCAATATACTTCCAAGAAATAAGTGCAACTAATAATGATACTATTATAGAAAATATAGTAAAACCTGTTAAGCTCCAGTTCGAATTTACATGTAATAAGGTTTGTTGTAGTGGGTAGGAAAAAATATAGATGCCATAGGAGTAATCCCCTAAATTCTCGAACTTAGCAACCCACTTGTTTAAACATATATAAATAACCACATAAGGCAAAAATAAAAGCACACCTATTTTAACATGGTCCATGAAATAAAGGGCAAACATTCCAATAATGCCGCCAAAAAATAAAAACTTATTATACATAATCTTGTCTCTGTAAAGATATAAGATTGCACCACTCATAAAGAAAAAGCCTTCATAAATGAATTTTCCATAATTCCATGTATTAAGAACCCACCATTGAACAACAGGTTCTGTAAAAGGTTTGTAGTTGAATTCAAAAAACGCAATCAGCGCAAATCCAAAAACCATCCATAACATTAAAATAAAACGACGTACTTTAATTAAACTTGTCGCTACTAGAATTATAAAGATAATATACATGGCAAACTCATGCGCCAATGACCACATTGAACCATTTGTTAGAGCAGTATTTGGA
>CAYUSG010000112.1:0-13150 GCA_964447355.1 uncultured Paenibacillaceae bacterium | reverse complement strand
GCAATTGTATGATCGATTTGCGGGTAATTCCCGCTAATATACTTCCATTTAAGCTAGGTGTATGCACGCTGCCGTTAATTTTGAACAATACATTCATGCTGCCGACCTCTTCGATAAATTTGCGGTGAACACCATCAAGCCATAATACTTGTGAATACCCTTTATCATGGGCTCCTTCTTGTGCTTTTAATCCCGCGGCATAGTTGCCCGCTGTTTTGGCTTCACCGACACCTCCAGGCACGGCACGTACATAATCTGACTCAACGTGTATTTTGACTGGATTAAAGCCTTCACTATAATAAGCGCCTACAGGCGACATAATAATGATGAAATGATAGTGGGTCGATGGCGATACGCCAAGCGCTGGCTGAGTTGCAATGACAAAAGGTCGAATATAAAGCGCAGTACCATGTTCAGCAGGAACCCAGTCTTGATCTATAGCCACAAGCTTCTGAAGGGCTTCAATGAGAAAGGTCTCATCGAGCTCGGGTACGCTTAAACGGTCATTCGAACGATTGAGGCGCTGGAAATTCTGCTCAGGTCTGAATAATAAAATACGTCCGTCTGCCGTTCTATATGCTTTGAGGCCTTCAAAGATCGTCTGCCCATAATGAAATACTTTAGCAGCAGGATCTAAGCTAATGTTCTGATAAGGAATAATTCGTGGATCATGCCAGCCTGTTCCTTCCGTGTAATCCATCATAAACATGTGGTCTGTGAAGTGGATGCCGAATCCCAATTGGTCTTCAGGTGGTTTCATACGTTTTGTTTGGCTTCGCTCAATAACAATGTTCATGGGTTGGGACATAATGATCTTCTCCTTAAGGCGCTGATGACGCTTTCATTTGTATACTTTGTATGATACACGTTTTTTAGGTATATTGATAATATCTGTTTTATTTATTTTACATACCTTTTTGGTATGGGGCAAGGAGGACGGTAAGATGGATTTACGCCAGCTTAGATATTTTCTAGCTATTGCGCAGGAAGAACAGATTACCAGAGCAGCAAAGCGGCTTAACATGGAACAGCCTCCTTTAAGCAGACAGCTGAAGCAGATGGAGGATGAACTAGGAGTCAAGCTGTTTGATCGCATCAATATGCGTTTGAAACTTACGAGTGCCGGAGCGCTGCTAAAGCGTAAAGCCGAATTACTATTGAATCAGTATGACGAAACGATCAAAGAAATGAAAGAGATTGAAGCCGGGGTGAGCGGTATTCTTTCCATTGGTTCAGTAGTATCCTGTATTTCATTGCTTCCCAGGCCCATTCAAGTGTTTCGTGAACAGTTTCCTCAGGTCAAATTTAAGATTTCCGAAGGGGACCACTTTTATTTAGGGGATCAATTAGAGCAGAGAGAGATCGAACTCATTGTGGCGCGCTTACCGTTCGAATCCTCGTTGCATGCTCAGCCTTATGAAGTGCTGCCGTTGCCTTCAGACCCCTTTGTTGCGGTTATTCCAAGTGCCTGGGATAAGTATGCAGAGTTTGAACGAATCCCAATGAGAATGCTCGCGGATACCCCCATGCTAACACTGAAATCCGATAAAACAACTCGCATGCATGAGCTGGTCATCGAGGAATGCCGCCGCCATGATTTTGAACCGAATATTATTTGCGAATGCTCCAGTGTGGCGATTATCATGTCTCTTGTCGCGCAAGGCATTGGAGCCACTATTTTCCCTAAATCTGTGATGTCGTCTTTTGCGATGAAAGAAGTAACCATGCTGGGAATTGACGATGCGGACTTTCAATCTGACGTTGGTATTCTTTGGCTTAAGCATCGTTATTTGTCCAAGAGTGCACAGCGGTTTATAGATGGTTTTTCATCCCCTTTATAAAATGTCCATATTCGGAGGCGTTATGTACTTACTTGTGTTGCTTTGTGCTGCGGGAGCTCTTTCGATCGTGTATTCAACCGTGAAAAATGGAATATCGCCTATGCCGTCATCTCACTTGGCCAGACGATCTGCATTAAACGCATTAAATCGATATATGGGCGGTGCGGGTCTAAACGGCATTATTGTAGAAGCTGGATCAGGGTGGGGGCATCTGGCTATGGAAGCGGCGAAACGTTGGCCGCATAAGTCTGTAATTGGGCTGGAGAATGCTTGGCTGCCGTATTGGTTTTCTTACCTGTTCAGCAAGCTGCAACGTTTCCAGAATCTAAAACTGCTGCGTAAGGATTTGTATACCTTCGATTATGAATCTGTAGATGTGGTGTTATGTTATCTGCACCCTGGTGCGATGAAACGGTTAAGTACGATATGGAGTGAGAAGCTGAAGGATGACGCTGTTGTCATCTCTATTTATTTTGCAGTACCCGGCTGGGAGCCTGAGCGAGTTATTACGTGTAAAGATGTATTCCGTACTCGCATTTATGTGTATCGCAAACCCAACTAGCAATTGAATAATATGGCAGGAGTGTTGAAGTGTATTGTTCTAAATGTAAAAGAGAAGTCAACGAATTAATAGTAGAAGGTGATGTATCAGCTGATCCTATTTGGTGTAAGTCGTGCAGTATCAATTTTGATATAGACGAATTTCGGATTCCTAGACGTTTAAAAAGCGAGTTAATGGAATGGATACATCAATACGGCAAATGGATCGATTGGTCCAAAGATGAATTTATGCTAGGTGGCTTAGAAATGGAGAAGCAGTTTAATCTCAGAGGCGCGGCCCTAACTGAACAGTTAATTAAGGAAATTGGTGATAAATATAAAATTGAATTTTCTCCCGCTACTACATCTGAGCTTTACTACAAAGAGTAATAGGTAATCCATTTTATCACAAAGCGAAACAAGAAAGGGAAACCCTTTAGGTCAATGTCATGAAGATAAGGCTAATTAAATGACTTTGATCTTCAAGCGGGTTCCCTCTTTTTGCTAAAGATGCTGAATTCTATTGTACTTTAATTCGAATCCATACATATTCGTTTTTGTAAAGCACCTTGATCCTGGCATCGCCTTTCTTTAAGGCTTTAATTGTCCCTTCATTCGCTTTGACGATACTTTCGTTTGAAGACCGCCACACCGCTTCTTCGGTAATGTCAACGACACCACCTGTATCGTATAAGGCTGACACGTTAACTGATATTTCATCCCCTACGTTTAATTTGAAGGAGGTCTCATCGGTGATCAGTTTCTTTAGTTCAGCTACAACATTTACATCAACAGTCAATGTGTGACCTTCAAAGGTTCCAGTTAGATAGGTGGAGCCTTTCGACAGGGCAATGACCTTAAATTCATCGATTGCCGCAACCTTTTCATTGGCAGAAGTCCATTTGACCTCCCGAGTAACGACTTTCTCAGAACCGTCACGATAAACGCCAATGACTTTGAGCTGTTGTTTATCATCCAGATTCAGTTGTAACTTCTCAGGCTCTACTCTGAATTGTACGTATTCCTTCTGAATGATGACGGGCATGCTGATCGTTTGATTTAAGTAGGTTCCCGTTAATTTGGAAGCACCGCCAATCACGCCCTTTAACTTGCCATCTACAACAAGAATATTGGAATTCGAAGTTGTCCATTTCAACCGATCCGTGACCCGCTTCTCTTCGCCGCTTTCACTTACAGCATATACGTCTGGCAAGTCTAGTTGGCGATTGGCTCTGATCTCTAGTTTGGTAGCAGGTGAAAGAAGGGTTAATATTTTCTCATTAATCTGAATGGGAATAGTTGTCTCATAGTCTAGTAATGTTGCTGTGATTTCAGTGCTTCCCAGCTGATTCGCAATGATTTCACCGTTCTCAATACTCGCGATACTCTCATCTGCAGATGACCATTGAATCAATGGGGATACATCGATCGATGCACCGGCAAGTGTTGTCCCTTTAATCTGGGGCAGTGAGATGACTTCACCCTTGAACAATTCAATGTTGTCTTCGGCTGGTGTGATGCCAGTTAGTGTGGGATATACTTTCACCTTAAAGCTGCTGCTCAATCCACGATAAGTAACCGTAATCGTTGACTCGCCTGTTGACATAGGTGTTATTATTCCATTGGTTACAGTTACAGCAACGGGATTGCTGGACACCCATTTTGCTTGTTCAGATATTTCGGTCTTCGTATTCAGATTCTCATTAACAAAGGCTTTCACATTAAAAGCATCTGAATCTCTTAAGACATGAAAGTCTTTAGCCGGTTCTAGGGTCATAGCTTCATAGGGTTGTCTAACTATCAGATCAACAGTAGCCGGACTGCCAAGATAGACAGCGCGGATCGTAGCTTGACCCTCTGCTTTAAAAGTGGGCTGACCTTCATCATCAATGGATACAATATTCGGGTCAGAGGAAGTCCATGTCATATTCTCTTGAACCGCTTCCAATTGACCGCCTTCAAGAACAGCTCTCAGTTTGAATGGATCAACTTCCTCATCTACCAAAAATTCAGTTCTTTCATCATGATCGATCTGCAAATCTGTAAATGGAAGTGATATGTTGATTTTGACCGTATCTTCCATACCTTTGTAGGAGGCTGAGATCGTAGTCGAACCTTGGGCTAGGAAAGTAACCTTACCTTTATTAACGGAAGCCACCTGCGTTTCACTTGAAGTCCACGCGGCAAGCTGAGTTAAGTCGTGAATCACATTCTGATCATCTTTGCCTTGCACGCTTAATTGGATGGAGGTCTGGTCCAGTTCAGTTTGAATCGGGTCTTCCTCATTTAAGAGGAAGTCTGAAAACATATACTTAGATTCGATATGGAGACTTGCTGTGTGTGTCCCGTACTTTGCTGTAATTGTTGCTGTTCCCGGTAGAATAGGTGTAATCGTGCCATTAGACACTTCTATGACACCCGGGTTAGATGAGGTCCAAATTGCATCGTCTGTAATGACCTTTTGTTCAGTTTGTCCTTCTAAGTTAGCATAAAGTTTTAGCTTCAGGGGTGTGTCTGCCATGTATACTACCGTATTGACTTTCAAATTCATTTCGATGGATGTGACATCACCTTCTGCAGCATATACAGCCGACCAAGAGCAGGAAAATAATATGATGATGAGTGCTGTTAAAGTTGCTGTTATAAAATGTTGGCTTCGCATGCATGTCCCTCTTTCTTCCTGTGGTTAATTTTTCCTCCCCTTTATATCGACATAAACAACCAAAAATTTCAGTGTATCCTGCAGAAAAGGTAATTTATAGTTAAAACCTATAGATTATATTTGTATTATGCATTTTGATGATAAACATTTTGTTGTTACAATGATGTTAAACGTTGAAGGGGGCAGTATGATGAATGGTTCGGTAAAACATCTTTTTGATGCAGTTGCAAGTGATTATGATCGGGAGAGAAGACAACTTATCCCTTGTTTTGATCCATTTTATGACATGGCCTTATCTTTGGTTGAAACGACTAACCCGTCGCCCCAAATTCTTGATCTGGGTGCAGGTACCGGTTTATTCTCAAGTTTAGTTTTACAGAAGTACCCTAACTCAAGGATGACCCTTGTGGATTTAAGCGAAAAAATGTTGGAAGGTGCGCGTGAGAGGTTTCACCGATTAGATAATGTCCAATATATCGTTGGGGATTATTCCAACATGACATTTACCCAGTCCTTTGACATCGTCATTTCATCTTTATCCATCCATCATTTATCACACACAGCTAAAAAGCATTTATCCATCCATCATTTATCACACACAGCTAAAAAGCATTTATTCATTAACATTTATCAGATGTTGAATGAGGGAGGCATGTTTGTGAATGCAGACCAAGTAGAGGGGAATGATTCTCATATTGACGCTTATTACAAGCGGCGCTGGCTGGAGTATATTAACGGAAGCGGTCTTTCCAAGGAAGCTATAGAAGCATCCGTAGAAAGAAGACAATTAGATCTCAATGCACCATTGCAGGATCAAATCCTATGGATGAAGCAAGCTGGATTTCATCAGGTCGATTGCATGTTTAAATACTTGGATTTTGCCGTTTTCTTCGGCAAAAAATAGATTTCTCAGTGCTTACACAGAACCAGAAACCGCAGTCATCATTTAGTTGACTACACCATAAAGTCAAGAGGGGGCTATTGCTTCATAAGCAATAGCCCCTGTAGTTATCATATTGTTCATTGCATCAATATGACTTTTGATGGATCAGCTTTTCAATTTCAACAATCGCATACTATTCAGAACCACAATCAATGCCGCTCCCGTATCACTGAGCACAGCAATCCATAACGTTAATATATCGGGGAAAATTAATACTAACGCAGCTAATTTTACAATCAGAGAGAAGGTAATATTTTGTTTGATGACGGATAATGCTTTCCTGCTTAATTTCATTGTAAAAGGCAGCTTTTCCAAATGATCGGCCATTAAGACGATATCGGCTGTTTCCATGGCCGTGTCCGTCCCAGCTCCGCCCATAGCAATGCCTATATTTGCTGTTGCCAGCGCAGGAGCGTCATTCACACCATCCCCAACCATTGCAACTTTCTTGCCTTCTCCTTGAAGCTGTCTAATAGCATTGACCTTATCGTCTGGCATCAACTCGGATTGATATTGATCCACTCCAGCTTGCATTGCAATCTTTCTTGCCGTACCTTCGTTATCTCCTGTGAGCATGATCGTTTCATGAATGCCAAGTTGTTTTAGGTTTTTAATAGCTCGCATACTTGTGTCCCTGATGGTATCTGCTACGGCAATCAGACCAAGCACTTGTGTCTGTTTTCCAATGAGGACGATGGTATGTCCTTCTTGTTGAAGTGCTTGTATCTGGTCATTGAGCTGGCTGATCGGAATGTTTAAGTCGTGAAACAGCTCAGGCTTTCCTGCGTAATAAACGGCATCCTGCAGAGTGGCTTGGACACCTTTTCCAACAATGCTTCTAAAATCCATCCCATTCACTGGTGTAATGGCCAGCTCGTTTGCGTATGTTACGATGGATTTAGCGATGGGGTGATTCGAATGCTGCTCCAGTGTATAAGCGATGGTTAATAATTCGTTCTTATCCATGCCGATTGAAATGACGTCAGTTACCTCTGGTTTTCCTTCTGTCAGTGTGCCCGTTTTATCGAAAGCAATGGCATTTAGGGCACCAGCAGCTTCAAGGAATGTACCACCTTTAATAAGGACACCGTTTCTAGCAGCGTTACCGATGGCTGAAACAATTGCTACAGGGGTAGAGATGACCAGCGCACAGGGGCAAGCTACTACTAACAGCTCTAAGCCTTTGTAAAACCATGACTCCCATGTACCCATGTCAAGCAGGGGTGGGGCTAACATGATAAGTAGTGCGGCGACAAAGACGATAGGTGTATAGATTTGTGCAAAACGATCCACAAAAGCCTGAGTGGGTGCTTTCTTTTCCTGTGCTTCTTCAACCAAATGGATGATATTGGAAAGTGCAGTATCTTCAAATCGTTTTGTCACTTGAACTTCTAAACTGCCGTGTTCATTTAAGGTTCCGGCGTATACGGTGTCACCTTTGACTTTATCCACTGGTATGGATTCACCTGTAATGGGAGCCTGATTGATGCTCGATTCCCCTGAGGTGACAATGCCATCAAGCGGCACTTTATCCCCTGGTTTGATAATCATGGTATCACCGATGTTGATTTCTTCTACTGGCTTCTTTACCAGACCTTGCTGTGATGTTACCCAAGCTTCCGTAGGAGCCAGATTGAGCAGGTTTCGAATGGATTGGCGCGTCTTATCGATCGAGCTTGTTTGCAGTGCGTTTCCAAGTGCAAAGAGCCATACCACCGTTGCGCCTTCGAACCATTCGCCAATCGCAGCAGCGCCGATGACCGCAATGGTCATAAGGACATTCATATCCAGTGAACGACTCTTGATTGCGTAGAAGGCACTTTTCGCTGGCTTATAGCCGCATATAAGAATAGCCACACCGTACAGCATAGTAATGAGGGTGTTTGAAACAGCTGTAAAAGAGCCTGCAAAACCGAGTAGGATTAATATGCCGGATAGAACTAAACGCTGGTGTTGAAATGCTTTGGGTTGTTCAGCTCGTGCTATAGTAGGTGATGTCGTGAACGTGGCTTTATAGCCTGCCTTCGAAACTTCATGAATGATTTCGTCTACCGTGTTATCATGTTCAATATACATTTTGGCCGACGAAAAATTGACTCTTACGTGTTTGACAGAAGGATGCAGTTTGAAATGCCTTTCTAATGTAGCGGCACATGATCCACAATCCATACCTTCAATCGTATAGGCCCGTATATCGTAATTGGGAGCGGCATCAACTGTTAATTCTTCAGAGTGACTTAAGGCATCGGCATCACAACAGGTGTTATTCCTTTGATGGTCTAAGTCCTGGCTGCAGCAAGTGTCTTGATCCCGCTTATTCTCTGTATGTTTTCCCAGCTGCTCTTGCTTAACATCGTGTTGGTGCTGAATCACATGGAATTCCTTCTTGAATTTGGGTTTAGGATTGTGTTCACGATGTGTCATGTTCTATCACCCCATATAATCATTGTCACAGTTTTCAATATCGGTCTGAACTTCATGAAACACCTCGTCGATTAATCGCAATAAATCCTTTACTTTATCGTTTCGAAGGGAATAGTAGATGAATTTGCCTTCCTGTCTGCGGTTAATGATGCCGCAGTCCTTGAGGCAAGCGAGGTGCTGGGAAATATTAGACTGATTGCCTTGCAGTTCTGATACGATGTGTGAGACTGTTTTTTCTTCGTGTTGAATCGCTTCTAGGATTTGCAATCTTGTTTTATCTGAAAAACCGCGTATAAATTTAGTTTTGGTTTCTAATGCTTGTTTTAGCATGGGGTCCTCCTTTTTATATATTAGTGTTCGCTAATATAATGGTTATTATCATATTAGCACGGACTAATGTGACATTCAATGGGGACCTGCCCATTTTTGCTGTAATGATTTTTGATGTATAATGAACGGGATTCTCTTAATGAAGCTGGAGGCAGTGAACCATTGATTACCTATCCGTTTACATTTGACCCTAAAGTGCCTTTTATTTCGCAAGCCAGCGATTGGATTGCTGATGTATTCTACGAGCGACTGCCAGAAGCAGGTTTCGAAATAAGGGATGAACAAATTTATATGGCTTTTCAATTGGAACGGGCTTACCAGGAGAAACGAACCATTTTCGCAGAAGCGGGTGTTGGAACGGGGAAAACACTGGTTTATTTGCTGTATGCTATTCTGTATGCCAGGTATACGCGTAAGCCCGCTATCATAGCTTGTGCAGACGAATCTCTCATAGAACAATTGGTGAAGCCCGAAGGGGATGTGGCGAAGCTGGCTCGCCATCTAGAGCTTAACATTGACGCCAGACTAGGCAAATCTCAAGATCAGTACTTGTGTTTGAATAAATTGGACGGGGCTCGATTTGAGCATGAACCTGATGCGGAGCGCTTTCGGGCGATTTATCGCTCGCTACCCGAATTTGTACGCTCGCCTGAAACATTGCAATCATTCTATCCATACGGAAACAGGAAGGATTACCCTGAGTTGACAGACCAGCAGTGGGGCAAGATTGGCTGGGATGTCTTTCAGGATTGCTTGGCTTGTTCCCAGCGCCATCGGTGCGGCCAAACGCTTTCGCGGGAGCACTTCCGTAAGTCAACAGACCTGATTATCTGTTCGCATGATTTTTATATGGAGCATGTGTGGACTTATGAGGCTCGTAAGCGTGAAGGGCAGCTGCCGCTGCTGCCTGAACACAGCTCTGTAGTATTTGATGAAGGTCATCTGCTGGAAACGGCCGCGCAAAGCGCATTAACTTATCAATTCAAACATCATTTATTCGAGAATATATTGGTACGTTTGCTTGCAGGCGAAGTGAGGGAAACCCTTGCTTACGCGATCGAAGAGGCCATCAGTCAAAGTGAAGCACTATTTGCCCTGCTGGAACGTAACAGCATAGAGGTGCCAGGTTCAAATCGCAAAGACATTCTTGGTGATGAAATGCTGATGAAAGAAGTTCAACTGCTGCAAGAGGCACTTGACCAAGTAGAGGAAGAACTGGTGTTCGAAAGTGCTATGTTTACATTAAATGAATACCAGCTCAAAATAGTTGAAGAGCATCTTGAAACGATCCAACGTGTATTAAGCTTGTTCCGAACATCAGATACTTCAATCGCATGGGTGGATGAGGATAAGGATGGACTTACGCTGGTGGTCATGCCCAAGCAGGTAAAGGAAATATTAGCTGAACATGTCTTTTCGGATCGAATGCCAGTTGTGTTCTCCTCGGCGACTTTATCTGTTGAGGGCTCCTTTGAATATATCGCTGACAGTCTCGGCGTTCACAACTATTTGTCCTTCTCAGTACCGTCGCCTTATGCTTATGAAGAGAAAATGAGGGTGATAAGTTGTAATGCGAGCACAGTAAGCGAAAAGATGCGACTCACTTTGGAGAGGCTTCAGAAATCTGAAGGACGAACGTTACTGTTGTTTCCTTCCTTCGAGACTTTGAGGCAGTTTAAGCAGGATTTGCTTTTATTCCCTGAATCTCATGCATTCACTTTTATGTTCGAAGGGGATGCAGAAATAAGCCACTTGATTTCTAAATTTCAAAATGATGAGCATAGCAACTTATGTGCTGTAACGCTGTGGGAGGGACTGGATATTCCTGGTCCTGCCTTATCACAGGTCATCATGTGGGACTTACCGTTTCCACCAAACGACCCTGTATTCAGTGCAAAACGTAAAGAGTCAGGGCATCCCTTTGAAGAAGTAGATTTGCCTTATATGCTGTTAAGATTAAGACAGGGTGTTGGACGGCTAATCCGCTCCCAAACGGATCAAGGCACGATTGTGATATTTGGACAAGCTTTAAAGGATGATAAAGTAATGGAGCACGTAGAGCGTGTGCTTCCTGTATTGATGAAAGGATGAGAGGTATGGAGATCACTGCATATACTGTGGAGCTTGTGAACGACCCTTTTGGAATTATTAGCGGAACAAGATACGAATTTTTGCTGGACTTGGAAGTGGATGAAGAGGATGAATTGTACAGCCAGAACGGCTTGTACCTCAGAGTCATCTATAGTGTAGACGGGGAACAGACTCGTATCGTGAAGTACGAATTATACGAGCAGACGACGAAACAATATCTGGATTACGACCTCGAACCCGATGAACTGGAAAAGGTTGAAGCCTTCTGCAAGGCGCATTATGCGGAAGCAGAACATGAATAGCTAGGTATGTGATGTTCCTAAAAAGATGGAAAAAGAATTGATTTTAAGCCTCTTTGTGTAAAGGGGCTTTTTATTTTGTTTATATTATGTATTTGTTGGGTAGAACCCCTGCCTGAATGACAAAACATTACATAGATTTTCAATTGATGTACGTACAATAAATTGACATAGATTTTATACTTGAATTAAGCGCCTTGCTTGAAGTTAGATGGACTAAACGACTGCTGATAAGCCAAGTCAATACATAAATGTTGGTGAGGAAGGTCATATGAAGAACAAGAGAGGGCGTCCTAAAGCTTCCAACCCTAGAAACTATCGTCTCCCTGATATACGTCTGACGAAAGAAGAATATCAAGTTGTGTTATTACGATCCATATTGTTTAGTAACAGCAGAGTTTCATCTTATATACGGGAATTAATCCAACAAGATCAAAGGACCATTAAACCAGTGGAGTCTTGCCCTTGCGGAAGTAGGAACGTAGAGCTTTATTACGGCGAAGAATGGTTAACCCAAACAGTTGGTTCGAATACGAAACATATAAAGCTGGCCAATTTCCCCAAAAGTAAATGTCTAAATTGTGGGGAAATCCTCGAATTTGAAATGATGAAACCGCATTTGTTAACAGCGATTGATCGGATCATCGAGGATCAAATAAGGAATGGGATTAAGCTTCAAAGACTGGATGTACATCAATTGTCTAGCATCCCTAAACGTACGCAACATTCAGTAGTACTTGAGGATGTGCTTGCTGTATATTCGAATGAAGCTGTTTTTATTATTGATGATAATGGAGGCATTAAGCCTTGTAATTTGAAAGCCGAAACTATAACGGGTTATAGCAAGAAGGAATTATGCTCTATGACATGTGATGAACTTTTTGATACCTATCAGGGCTTGGCAACAAAGCAAGATCAAGTAAGCGCATTTAACCTATTAGAAGAGGCATCTGAGTATGAAGGTGTGTTAATGAATAAGAATAAGGAGCTCATAGATATTCGTGTAAAATACTTCAAGAATGAGCACTATGAAAGGGGACTGTCATGGTTTGTTGTGATGGATGATATGAGCTTTATGAATCGAAACTTTCAACTCCTATATAAATCCAGCAACGATGCAGCCATATTTTTAGATAAACGATGCTGTGTACGAGACTTGAATGAAACTGCCAAAGTGATGTTTGGAGCAGGTTCAGCAGCTGAATTCAATCGGAAGCATGTAGTTGATTTTATGGGAATCATTGATCATGAGATATTCGAAAGTATATCTCATCGTGTCATGAAGGGAGAAGCATTAAGTGTTACGATGCTTACAAAGCATTTTTCATATTTAACCATTAATCTAACCCCTGTATTTTACCAAACGGAAGTTTATGGGGTTTATGTGTTGCTGAATCTGGCCGAAAATATCGCACCGTTTAACAACATCCATTTTCCGCTCCCAGTATTTATATCGAAGGTTATTTCTGACCAGGAAGTAGGCCCGTTTGTCACTGTGAATCAACAAGCTTGTAAGAAATTGGGGTATAAGTATGAAGAGTTAGTTCAAATGCATGAGAAAGATATAACTATGATTCATAAACCGCGATTACTATTGGAGCAATTGAAAAGGTTGTTAAAGGAAGGAGATATCTCCTATTTTAGTAACCATATTGCAAAGAATAATCAAATATTAAGAGCCAAAATATACAGTTACACTAGATCGATAAACGAGGAACTTTATGTTATTTCTATTGCCCTTTATTTCCCGGCTACTTCAATGGATCAAGTGCCTTTAGATAGTTCTGATCCTGGAAAGAGGTTAAGAATGGTCATGGCTGAATTAGATATTAATACCTCAGAGTTAGCCAATCAATCAGGTATATCATTAACTACAATTTCCAATTTACGTACGAGTAAAATTATAAGACCTAAGAAACAAACCGCTATAACATTATCACGAATTCTAGGTGTTGAGGCTCACTATTTATGGCCTGATGTCGGATTTTAGAATAAAAGTAACGAATATATCCTTTAAATG
>CAYUSG010000111.1:0-13154 GCA_964447355.1 uncultured Paenibacillaceae bacterium | reverse complement strand
GAAACGACGGTATGGTCATGCATGAAAGAAGTGACGCATGAGAAGCGCCCGTTGATCGGTGGTCCGATCGCCAATACGGAAGTGTATATCGTAGGCGAAAGCGGCGGGCTGCAGCCCATCGGCATTCCTGGGGAGTTGTGTATTGCGGGGGAAGGATTGGCTCATGGCTACCTGAACCGTGCGGAATTAACCGCGGAGAAATTCGTGGACAATCCGTTTAAACCGGGAGAGAACATGTACCGGACGGGGGATTTGGCAAGATGGCTGCCGGACGGCAATCTTGAATATATAGGTCGGATCGACGAGCAAATGAAGATCCGCGGCTACCGGATTGAAGCGGGTGAAGTGGAAAATGCGCTGCTTCAGATCGAAGCGATTCGGGAAGCGGTCGTTGTGGCGCGGGCAGTGAGGACTGATGCCGAACCGGCTAATCAGAAGATGCTATGCGCGTATTTTACGGTAGAAGGAGAACTTTCCATTCAGGATATTCGAAGCGCATTGGCCCAAACCTTGCCTGGGTATATGATCCCCACGTATTTCATGCGACTGGAACAGCTGCCGCTGACGCCAAACGGCAAGATCAACCGACGTGCGCTGCCGATACCGGACGGCAGCCTGCAGAGAGAAGCGCCTTACGTTGCGCCTCGAACACCGCTGGAAACGCAGCTAGTCACCATCTGGCAAGAGGTTTTGGACATCGGGAAGGTAGGGGTGAAAGACCGATTCTTTGAATTAGGCGGTCATTCCTTAAAGGCATTGCAGCTGGCACACAAAGTTCAAACTGAGATGGGGGTCGAAATACCTCTGCACCGAATATTTGAAAATCCAAATATCGAAGAAATGGCTTCGACATTGGGGACCCATGCAAATGAAGCGCAATGGGATGAGCAGGTGATTCAGCTAAATCAAAATGGTCACAGTCCTATCTTTTGTTTTCCGCCAATGATCGGCTATGGCATCGTATATTCGAAATTTGCGCCATATATGGAAAATGACCATGTTCTGTACGGAATTCAGTTTATCGAAGATGCTGAAAGTGTGGAATCCATGCTGGAAGCGTACGTAGACAGGATAGTGGCCATTCAAAATGAGGCTCCTTATATATTCATGGGTTACTCGCTGGGAGGTAATCTTGCGTTTGAGGTGGCTAAAGCAATGGAGAAGAGAGGACATACGGTATCTGATATCATTATGATCGATTCTGATAAAGTGGATCAGATGTATGACATGCAGAACGACCATGAGCAACCGATCGCTGATTCAGTGGATAGCATCGTTGATAAAGTGTTGGAAGAAGTCGACGACACATTCAAACCGTATGTAAATCATCCGCAACTCAGAGAGAAATTACGGAGTAAAATGGGTGCCTATTATGAATATGATTCCCATATGGTCAATTCAGGTACGGTCCGAGCTAATATTCATAATGTAGTGAGCGAAATAGTGCGTCCGCTTGATGATACAGATGAGCAACCGTTTGTCCATGAGTGGCGGGATTCAACTGTAAATCGCTATGTGGAATACAAAGGAGCGGGATCGCATGATAAAATGCTGGATGATGGATATTTTGAACACAATGTAAAGGTGATACGAGAAATAGTAGATAAAGCCATTCGGAGAAATTAAGTCACCACAGTACAATAATGTTCTAATCAATGACGGCAAGGGTGTAGTCAGTTTACTGATTGCACCCTTGTTTTTGGTATATAGTTGAAATTCAACAAGGTCTGCTCTGTCATAGTGTTACTGCTAAAGCATACTGTCAGGGGATTGACGGCGTAGGTTGTCCTGTTTGGTGACAGACAACCTGTCCGCACATCATTGAAGGAAAAGGGAGAATCAAGATAATTCTCCCTGGATGACGCGCTTCACCATTTAATGATCAATGATCCGATGTCCATTCAAATTACATTCCAGTAATTTTATATGTTGTTGTTTGGGGCTCCTTGCTGTTGAATAGGGATGCTGAACTGAATCAGTGTCCCGTTTTCGGGACTGCTTTCAATATGAAAATGTACTAATTCGCCATATACTAATATGAGACGGCGGTATGCGTTATAAATACCTGTATGTTTTTTGAAGAATGGATCTGGGGAATCACCGTCGCCTGAAACAAGTTCAGTGATTTTATTCAGAACCTCAGGGGGCATTCCCGTCCCACTATCACTGATTCTAATCTGCAAAAAGTTATGTTCAATGATGACCTTTACAGTAAGTAAAAAGTCTTCGGCGTTCATATGAGGACTCCAGCCGTATTTTATCGCGTTTTCAATATAAGGCTGGATACTTAGCTTCATCACTGGAATTTCAAGCGCTTCTGGTTCCACTTCAAATTTTGCATTAACATCCTGACCATTTCGATAATAGTGAATAGTCAAGAAGTTTTCGATATATTTTAGCTCTTCTTTTAAAGGAGCCCAACCCCCATCATTTCTGACACTGTATCTCATCATTCTAGACACAGATTGTACCATGTCTCCAACGGCCTCACCCTTATTACGAACTGCATAGGATTCTATCGTTTCCAAGGTGTTGAAGAGAAAATGGGGATTAATTTGTGCTTGAAGTTGCAATAGCTCTCGTTCTTTTTCTTTGATTTTGGATTGATAGACTTCCTGTTCCATGTGTTGTAATTTAAATAGGGTTTGGTTGTAACTCTGCACTAAATAGCCTATCTCATCGTTACGATCAATTAAAGGGATAGGAGTATAAATCCCCCTACCTAAACTTTGCATTCCTTGCTTTAACTTATACAGTGGCTTAAGTATTCTATTCATAGCTGGAAAAGCAATAATTAATGCAAAAAATAAGCTTATCGCCCCGATCAGAATCGTTAAGTAGTAAGTCTGTCGAACCCCTTCCTCTATGCTGCTTAGGGGTGCGGTCCAGACTAGTTTCCAATTCGTATTAGGAAGCTCTGCGTAACTTGCCTCGTATTCCACATTTTGGGATTTGAATAGGAATTGTTTAGCATCCGTGCCGCGCTGAACGACACTGAAATCTTTCATGATGCTCGAAGTTATAGATGCATTGGTTACAATGGTTCCTGCTTCATCGTCATATAAAGCAAGCTGCCCTTCTTGTCCACTTTCGTTACCGCTAAGCATGTTTAACAGCTTGTCCTCGTGAATTTCGATGACAAACCAGGATTGGGTCTCACCTGTATTTATATTAATAATCGGCCTGACATAAGAGAACACTGTATCGTTTGAATACAAGATATAGTTCAGTTCATGGGGTTTCATTAATTCAGGTGCATGTTTTCTTAAGATAGATTGGTAATAGGGATCTGAATCAAAAGAAAAGCTAGGGTCGAGCTGTTTCTGATACGAATCAAAATAAACCTTACCTAATCGATCGAGATATAATACACCCAAAATCTCGGGATGAAATTGCAGTGAGTTTTGTACGATCGGACGAAAACGCATCATATACTGGGCTTGTTCCGCCAGATTATCAGAAGAAGTTTCCAGATACTTTTGAAAATCTGAATTGGTAAGAAGGTTATCGAAGGATTGATTCAAATTCTCAAGATAGCCTGACATTTCCCTGGAAACAAACTCCACATATTGTGAGGAAATAGATGCAGAATATTTAGTACTGGAGCGAATCATGAAATATTCTGAACTGTAACTGACTAAAGCGATAGGAATTATTGATAATAAGAGCAGTAGAATAAATAATTTGAATTTAAGCGACATTCGGTTTAATATACGCTTCAAGGACTGAAAAAGTGACAAGTTGATCCCTCCAAAGGATTCATTCAAATGAGCGAGTTAAGGAGTTGATGACGATGAAAATCTGTGTTATCGATGATGAACTGGAGGTTCGAGTTAGTATTATACAGAAGCTTACAACATTATTTCCAAATGAGGATATTTTTGATGTGGGCTTTGGTCGGCGAGCGCTCGAACAAATTAACGTCGTGCAGCCAGATCTCATATTTCTCGATATTAGAATGCCTGAAATCAGCGGTATTGAGATTTTAAACGAGATTAAGCAAACTTATCCCAAAATGCATGTCATTATTATATCAGGGTATGATGATTTTGAATATGCAAGGAAAGCACTGCAATACGGAGCACTTGATTACCTTCTTAAACCAGCAGATAGGGGACAGCTTAGGGAGATCGTGGAAAAGGTTCAACAGCAATTAAATAGCGAATTTTATAAGGAATTCAATCTTCTTTTTACTAAATTACCAAGTGCCTTTGTTAGAGCTAAGGATATCAAATTACAGCTGTATAATACAAGCCTATGGTTTGATGAACGGCGATGGAAAAAATTCGTTTTTGGTGACGTGTCTGAATTGATTCAGCACTATGAAACGCCAAAGCCTATTCTATGTTCATTTTCGGTGGAGGCTAATATTGAAGGTTTGATACTGGCGGTTAATCAGGGGGAGCCGCGGGGGACCTTTCGAGAAAAGGAAGATTTCTTTCCTCAATTTCAACTGGAGTTAAAGAGGCAGAAACAACGGTTGTTTTATCAAACGAATGATATAGCCCGATTTGAGAGACAGTCCAAAAGTACAGCGGAATTAGGAAAAAAATTAACAGGGATACGTCAAACGATCCTTAATGATGCCAGAACCGGTGATGACCAGAAGCTTGAACGCAGCCTTGGAGAGTGGTTTGTTTTATTAGAACAATTAGAGTATCAGGAATTAAAAAAAGAATCCGGCTATTTATTGGCTTTACTGGATGAGGGGTTATCAAAGCAGGATATTATAGTGATTGACGAGGATGTATTGAATTACTGGATGGAGTGGATTAACAAGTATACTACCTGGCATAGTTTTAAAAGCAAAATTGAGAGCATGATTCTCAGCGGGGTAAAAGCCATAAAAACACTCGAAGAACAGCAAGGCAAGACTCTTTCTCACAGGTGGTTTGCACAAGCTCTGAACATCATGGAATCATCAGATGACATGAATCTAAGTTTAGATTCCGTAGCCGATTCTGTTAATGTTCATCCTGTCACGCTAAGTCGCATTTTCAAGCAGCAGATGGGCATGAACTTCGTCAGGTATTTAACCAAAAAAAGATTGGAATACGCTAAGCACTTGCTATTAAAGACAAACAAAAAAATTAATGAGATCGCAGAAGAAGTAGGGTATGCTGATTATCCATATTTTCGCAATTTATTCAAGAAAGAATATAACTATTCTCCATCAGAATTCAGACGTAACCATGGGATAGCATCCACGGACTAAAAATTTCCCCGTTCACGTTAAATCATTAGGCTATTGTTGTATGGAAGAAATTCTTATACTAAAAATAAAGATGTCGATCGGCCTAAAGAAAGTTTAAGGGAGCGTGTATACATGATTAAAATTGTTTCATATCTTACCTTAGCGCTTACCTTAGTGGTTTTTCTAACGGGATGTTTGGACCAACCCTCCGATGGGATAGTTCTAGAGGGTGATAATAAAGAGTTACGTCCAACACAGTCATTGAAAGTTCTTTATGCCACTGTTGAAGCGGGCTCCGAGGCAGTCGTTGATGCTGCGAGAAACTATGAAAAGGAAACAGGCATTCGGATTGAGGTTAATACATTTCCTTATAATAATCTGCAGGAGAGAGTATTTTCTGAATTGGCCCAAAAAAGCAGTCAGTATGATTTAATAGCCGTGGATACACCTTGGATGCCAAAAATCATTCAACATCTTGAGCCCATGTCGTCATATATTCAGAATTCTAAGTCAACACACCGTATTCATCTGAATGACTTTATCGCAAAACTATTTTTAGATACGTCCGTTTTTAGACTGGACAGGCCACAGCAAGTGCCGCCAATGATGGAACATATTAGTCTGGATACAATAAATTCGGCTGGATTTGATGTTTGGAGTCTTCCGATTCAATCCAACGCCCTTACTGTAAGTTATCGAAAGGATTTATTTCATGATCCCGAATATCGTTCGGAATATAAAGCGAAATATGGTGAAGAGTTAGTGATCCCTCAGACCTTGGATGAATATTTGCAGCTAGCTCAGTTTTTTACACGTGATATTAATCACGATGGCACGATTGATTTATATGGCACGACAATGATGGGGAAGAAGCATGAGTCCAACTTTGTGGATTTTAAATCCTTTTTAAGTGTATATGACGGCGAACTATTTGATGATCAGCTTAACCCTGTCTTTAATCAAGAAGCAGGAGTGAAAGCCCTTGAGACCTACGGGCGTTGGATCAATATGGATAAAGTAACGCCACCTGATGTTCTCAATTACAGCTGGGATGAAGTGGCCATTGCTTTTAGCTTTGGACAGGTTGCGATGGGGATGAACTACCATGATATGAAGCTCAATCCCGAGGTTGAGGGCGGAGAGGTTAGTTACTTTATGTTTCCCGGGGTCCAAAAGGGGAATGAGCTGATCAGAGGTCCACATTTCGGTTCATGGGGAATAGCGATTAACAAGTACTCAGAGCACAAGCAAGCTGCTTATGAATTAGCCGAATACTTGACCAGCTCTGAAGTTCAGAAGGGCTATTTAAGATTTAAACATCATGTAACACGTAATTCAGCCTATAAAGCAGCTGAACTGCTTAATGACGACTCTTTGAGAGAGTATTATCAAGTGCTGGGTGAGTCATTGCGTGCAGGTGTCGGAAGGCCGAGAATTCATAATTATGATCAGGTTTCAGAAGCTGTCCAGACCGCTATTCAGAATTATTTATCGGGTAAAATGGATGCCAAAACAGCTTTAGATGAAGGTGCAGACAAAGTCCGGGAATTAATGAAAGAGGCGGGTTATTAATTGACTATCTATATGTGTGAATGCATTTGAATCTTGGAGGAGTATCAGGATGACGCTGATCTTCTGCAAGATTTTTTTTGTTCAGATTAAAGGATTAAAAAATTCACCCCTACGCTAAATATTTCATTCCCCCTCATTAAAAAGTTCTCCCCTATGGATTAATTCACTCAACTATTTGCCCTTTCACTAAATCTCTATACTCAAAGTATGAATCAAAACATGATTCAATATTAAACAAAGTGAGGGGTACAGAAATGAAAAGAACAATTTTAGCACCATTGGTATTACTCATTGTTCTAAGTTTATTGCTTGTAGGTTGCGGTGGAACGACTCCGTCAACTTCGAATCAAGGTGCAGCGGAAGTAGAAAAAGCTCCTGAAAAAAATGAAAACTACGACAATTCAGTTTCAGGTCCACTTACCATTAATCCAAATATTCCTGATCTAGAAGTACAGGATATCGGTCCGAATGGTGAAAAAGCGGTATCAGCCAAAGACTTGAAGTTGACCGAGGAAGAGTTACAAAAAATTAAGGATGGAAATTACACGGCTGCCATTGTAATGCACTATTCCGGTACAGATTATATGAACGCGGCAGTCGGGGCGATGGAAGATACATTTAAAAAGATGGGAATTGAGGTTGTTGCAGTTACCGATGCTCAATTCAAGGCTGAGAAACAAGTTAACGATATTGAAACCGTATTGGCTAAAAAACCAGATATCATGATCTCTGTTCCAGTTGATGCAGTTTCCACAGCATCAGCCTACAGAAAAGCGGTTGAACAAGGTGTGAAGCTTGTATTTATGGACGGCGCTGCTGACGGGTTCAAAGCAGGTGAAGATTACATCAGTATTGTTTCTGGTGACAATTATGGAAACGGTGCGGTAGCTGCTGATATTATGGCCGAAAAAATCGGTGGTAAAGGTAAAGTCGGTATCGTTTACCACGATGTTAACTTCTTTGTTACGAAAAACCGTTCTGATGCGTTTGAAGCAAGAATTAAAGAAGCATATCCAGATATCGAAATCGTAGCACAAGGCGGTATTACAGATCCAAACAAAGGTGAAGAAGTCGCGTCTGCCATGCTGACAAGACACCCTGACATTGACGGGATTTTTGCGCCATGGGATGTACCGGCGGAAGGCGTAATGGCTGCTGCTCGTACAGCAGGCAGAGATGATGTAGTAGTTACTACTGTTGACCTTGGAACCAATGTAGCTATCTCTATCGCGTCCGATGGGATTGTTCAAGGTCTTGGAGCGCAATTGCCATATGACCAAGGTGTAGCACAGGCTATACTTGCAGGATACTCCTTGCTGGATAAAGAAGCACCTGCTTATGTGGCTTCCCCAGCTATAAAAGTTACAAAAGAAAATGTTCTCGATGCTTGGAAATTGATCTACGGTGTAGATGCTCCAAAAACAGTTCAAGATGCAATGAAACAATAGTAAGCGATAAATTCTAAAGGAAGGGGCCTGCTTCAATCAAGCTGCCTCTTCCTTTAATAAAAGAAGGTGAACGCATTGGATCAACCGATACTGGAAATGAAAAATATATGCAAAGCCTTTAATGGAATCACCGTTCTTGATCAGGTTCATTTCTCTCTGAAAAAAGGAGAAGTTCATGCTCTGATGGGTGGAAATGGCGCGGGTAAATCAACGTTAATGAAAATATTGACCGGTGTTTACACGGCTGATCAAGGTGAGATTTTACTTGAAGGTAAGCCCATCACGATTAAAAATGCGGATGATGCAAGAGTGAATAAAATATCGATGATTTTTCAGGAATTCAGCCTTATTCCTACCTTGACTGTAGCTCAAAACATTTTTCTAACGCGAGAGTCAAAAAACGCTTTTGGGCTGCTGAATGATAAGGAATGTGAAGAAAAAACAGAAGCACTGCTTAAGGAACTTGGGGTGGATATTAAGCCCTCAGACGTAGTTCGAAATTTGGGTGTCGGATACTGGCAAATGACGGAGATTGCTAAGGCCCTTTCCCAAGATGCCAAGATTTTAATTATGGACGAACCTACTTCGTCACTAACGAAAACAGAAACCGAAGTTTTGTTCCAATTTATTAATCAATTGAAAGCAAAAGGTTATTCCATCATTTATATTTCACACCGGATGGATGAGATCTTTCAGATATGCGACAGAATTACCATTTTGCGAGATGGCCGTTTTATTACGACAGAGGTTAGCAGTGAGACAGACCTTGACACCGTTATTCAGCATATTGTTGGTATGGAATTTGATAAGGCCTTTGAATGGCAGGAGAGACCCTACTCTTTAGAGGCTCCGCCTGTTTTTGAAGTGAAGCAAGTGTCCGCTGGGGATAAAGTCCAACATATTCATTTCAAAATTCAGCCAGGTGAAATTGTAGGTATAGCAGGTCTAATGGGCAGCGGTAGAACCGAGCTCGTAAGAACACTTTTTGGCATTGATCGGATGGATCAAGGGGAAGTCTATGTCAATGGGAAAATACAAACCATTAACAACCCGCAAGATGCTATAAAAGCAGGTATTGCACTTATACCAGAAGATCGACGTATGCAAGGCTTAGTGCTTCAGCACAGTGTGAAGGAAAATGTGATTCTTCCTATTTTGTCTAAACTTACGAAAGGTCCTTTTGTCGATAACCAAAAAGCTAATGAAATAAGCGAACAGCTGGTCCAAAAATTGAACATTAAAACAGACCATATTTTCAAACAGGCCAATTTATTATCAGGTGGAAATCAACAAAAAATTGTTTTGGCTAAATGGTTGGCTAATGATCCGACAGTATTGATGCTCGATGAACCTACGATTGGTGTAGATATTGGAGCTAAAACTGAGATCATCGATATCATCCGTACATTGGCTGAAAGCGGAAAAGCGATTCTTGTCATCTCTTCAGAACTCCCTGAACTTCTTGCGTTAAGCGATCGAGTGCTCGTGATGCACGATGGAAAAATAAAACAGGAACTGAAGCGAAGGGAGATTAAATCAGAGGAGGAACTACAATATGCAATCCAAGGATTTTAGTTTGTCGAAGCCATCAACATTTGCATTCCTGAAAAACTTTGAGTGGCGCAATTATATTGTATATTTAGCATTTATCGGAGTATTTATTTATTTTGCTGTGATGCTGCATGACGATGGATTTTTAACGACAGGTAACTTATTAAATATCGCTAGACAGACGGCAATGATCTCTTTAATGGGCTTAGCCATGACATTTGTAATTAGTACAGGGGAAATTGATTTATCCGTAGGCTCCATAACGGCTCTTTCATCCTTAACTGGCGCATTAGCCCTTCAGGCCGGATACGGCATTCTAGGCGGATTAATCGCTGGTGTGGGTACGGGGCTATTGGTTGGCCTAGTCAATGGGTTACTGGTCACTAAAGTTGCAATTCCTTCCTTTTTGGTGACCCTAGGGACGATGGGGGCAGTTAAGGGGTTGGCCATGTGGGTAACTGATACAGCCCCAGTCCCTATTGTTCATTCAAGCTTTAACTTTCTGTTTGGTTCTGGTGATATTGGACCCATTCCAGTCTTGCTTTTATGGACTGTAGTTTTTACCATTGTTGCACATATTTTGCTTCGTAAAACTTCTTTTGGACGGGAGGCTTTAGCAACCGGTGGTAATGAGAATGCCGCAAGATTCTCAGGTGTTAAGACGATGAGAATCAAATTATTAGTATTCTTAGGTACAGGAGCGATGGCTGGGTTTGCAGGGTTGCTTTATGCAGGTCGTATGAATGCAGGGCGATTTTCGTTTGGTGAAGGAGATGAGCTATCCGTTATCGCTGCCGTTATTCTTGGCGGAACCAGTTTATTTGGCGGTGTCGGTACCGTGATTGGTACTGTAGTCGGCGCTCTAATGATCGGGGTTATTAATAACGGTCTTATTATCATGGGGCTGGATGTCAGTCAACAAATGATGATTAAAGGTTTGATCATTATATTAGCCGTTGCTTTTGGGAAGAAGGCAATCAAAAAATAATGATTGATAAAAGCTAGGCTGGATCGTATTAAACGGAACGGAGGCAACGTTTGTGGGAGAGAAAATTAAAGTAGGTATCATTGGATCAGGCTTTATTGGACCAACACACATTGAAGCGATAAGAAGATTAGGTTACGTTGAAGTGATCGGATTAGCAGGAAACGGACTGGAGAGTGCACAAAAGAAAGCAAGCGAATTAACTATCCCAAATGCTTACGGGGATTATCGAGAATTGCTGGCCAATCCAGACATTGATGTAATTCACAATTGCACGCCTAACCATTTGCATTTCCAGATCAATAAAGAAATCATCCGAGCGGGTAAGCATGTTTTATCTGAAAAACCACTCGCGATGTCAAGTCAAGAGTCAGCAGAGCTGCTCGCACTGGCACGAGAACACAAGGTTGTACACGGCGTGAATTTTAATTACAGACAGTTTCCCATGGTCAAGCAGCTTTCAGAAATGGTAAAGAACAATGACTTAGGTCACATAAATCTGGTTCACGGAAGTTATTTGCAGGACTGGCTTTTATACGAAACCGATTATAACTGGCGGCTCTCTGGAGAAGCGGGAGGTAAGTCACGAGCTATTGCGGATATTGGTTCTCACTGGTGTGATACCGTCCAATATGTAACTGGCAAGCGGATCGTTAAAGTTTTTGCTGATCTATGGACTGTGATTCCGGTGAGGAAGAAGCCAAAGGGGAAACAAGTGACCTTTGGTATAAACAATTCGGAACAGACAGAATACGAAGATGTACAAATCAATACGGAGGATTATGCGTCAGTATTGATACATTTTGATGACGGAAGCAAAGGCGTCTTTACGGTTTCCCAGGTCAGTGCAGGTCGAAAAAACGCGCTAAGCTTCGAATTGAACGGTAGTCAAAAATCAGCGTACTGGCATCAGGAAGAGCCTGCAAGCTTATGGATTGGACATCGCAGTAAACCGAATGAGCGCTTAATCGCTGATCCAGCCCTGTTCCTGGATGAGGCTAAAGGTTCTATTCACCTACCAGGCGGGCATGCTGAAGGATGGCCAGATGCACTTAAAAACGTCATGTTGAATTTTTACAGCTTCATTCGAGACGGCAAAGATCCTCTGCAGGATAAAAAGAATTTCGCGACATTTGAAGATGGCCATGTATCAATGTGTATTACCGATGCGATTTTGAAGAGTCATGGGCAGCAAAGATGGATAGAAGTAGGTTAATACAATTAAATGATTTTGGAGGGATTACAATGACAACAATGAAAGCAGTCGTATTTCCAGGAGACAAAGTAGTTGAAATCAAGGAATTTCCGATTCCCACACCCGGTCCGGGAGAAGTTTTAATTCAAATGAAAGCTTCCGCGATTTGCCGCAGTGATATGAGTTTATATTATGGTAACCAAGGGGTAGTGGGTTCTGCGAAGAAATCAGGTCTCATCATTCCAGGTCATGAACCGGCTGGACAAATTACGCAGGTTGGAGAAGGTGTGACGTTATTTCAGCCGGGTGATCGTGTTGCTGCATATTTAGCAGTGGGCTGCGGAGAATGTGCTCATTGTAAAAGTGGATACAAAATGTTCTGTAAGAGCTGGAAATGTGTAGGGTTCGACCTTCATGGCGGGGATGCAGATTATCTGGTGGTCCCTGAAGAAAACTGCATGCGCATTCCAGACGAAATGGACTACGTGACCGCAGCTGTTTCAACAGATGCGGTAGGTACACTATATCACGCGCAAAAAAGATTAAACATTAGCGGTAGAGATACACTTGTGATGTTTGGGCTTGGTCCAATGGGTGGTGCTGGCGTAATGGTGGCCAAAGGTTTGGGCGCCAGAGTGATTGCAGTAGATATGTTGGATGAACGCCTTGAAGTTGCAAAAGAATTAGGCGCAGACTATGTCATTAATGCTAAGGACAATGTTCTCGAGAAAATCATGGAGATTACTGGCGGTATCGGTGCTGATGCAGCGATTGATTGCTCTGGCAGCCAAATTGCGCAAAATACTGCATTGGATTGTCTAAGGCCTCATGGGAGGGCTGCATTTATCGGCGAAGGGAAAGAAGTGACCATCAAACCGAGTGAGCAGCTGATTCGCAAGCAAATTACATTAATGGGCTCTTGGTATTTTCCAATCTTCGAATATGATGAAATTGTTAAATTAATAGTAGATAAGCAGCTGCCTGTTGAAAAATTAGTGTCCCATACCTTTAAGCTTGAAGAAGCGGATACTGCGTTCCGCATGTTTGATGAAAGAAAGACAGAAAAGGCAGTCTTTGTCTGGTAAACGTATCAATTTTACTTGCTTTCAAACATGAGATAAAGGAGATGTTCTATCTTGAAAGGAATTTCTTTTAATACTTGGGTGTACAGTAGTTTTCCGGTTTGGGTTCCTTCTTACCCACTTGAAG
>CAYUSG010000110.1:0-13175 GCA_964447355.1 uncultured Paenibacillaceae bacterium | reverse complement strand
GTCACAGAGCGTAAATATTGTTGTTCTAAAACTTGATAAGCATCTTCAATTTTCTTAGACTTTTCACGAACGGATCGCGGTACCCAATCCCCTTGACGCATGCCGTCGATCATCGCTCCTCGAATTCTCCATGAGGCGTATGTCTCAAATTGCAGCCCTCTTGAAATGTCGAACTTCTCAACTGCATCAATTAAACCCATCATTCCAAAACTGGACAAGTCATCTTTTGACACATTTTTGGGAAGTCCTATAGCGAGCCGCCGTGTTACAAAATCAACTAGTGGCAAATACTGCTCTATCAGCTGTTTTTTGGATTCAATATCCCCTTGTTCCTTCCACTGCTTCCAGAGCTCAAAATGATTAATCTGGGCTTGCTTTGGTTTAACCATTATTCACCACCCTCACTACTTCTCATCATTAGTTAAATGGCGAACCGCCTTGACGACATCTTCTGTATCTACTTTTTTAGTTGCTAACTTCGGAGGGTTCAATGGCGAGAAATCAGCTGCAGCAGCTTCATCCTGATCCACTGAACCACCTTCTTGCCCCTGTGCATCCATCATAGGCAATTCATTGTCCTCAGGTGTAACCAAATCCAAGTGTTGCCCTTTCGCTTCATCTTGTTCTTGCTTAGAATTAGCATAATCTAGATGAAACTGTTTTAAACCAACAACTGTACCTAAAATCCAGCGGATCACAAAGGCAGCTACAAACAAGATTGCAAAGCAATATAAACTTCGGATAAGGGTCGTTAACCAAGGATTCTGAGTTGCAGAGAATAAAAAAGTAAGCAGAAGACCAAGTGTAGCCAAAATCAAATTCCAACGTAGTGTTCCAATCATAGTTAAATTTCCTTTACACCGTATTGAACGCTGCGAATAAAAAGCACACCGTCTGCACTATTAAATTCTATGGTCCTGCCGTAATTCCCTCCTGTATCCTCAGCTAATAAAGGAATCGACAAGCTATCTAAGATAGCTTTACAGGACTCGACATTTCGAGGACCGACTCTCATCGTGTCACTGTTTAGCGCAAAAGTAAACATTTGGGCTCCGCCAGCCATTTTTGCTTGCAAACGTAATGGGTTTGCGCCCAGCGCTTTCATTCTTTCAATCATTTCAGGTATGGCTGTGTCTGCATATTTGGCTTTATTCAATTGTCCTTCACGAGCAATTTCGGAAGAGGGAAGCATCACGTGCGCCATACCCGCAACTTTCTTGAGCGGATCATACAGGGTTAAACCTACACAGGAGCCTAAACCCGATGTTCTTAATACCCCTGAATTGATTGTCACATTGAGATCAGCCATTCCGATTTTGATCAAATTATCTTGAATCATTCAAATGGCACTCCTAAAGCATTGAATAGTTTGGAGAATGAGTCTGGATCAGGAATGAGGAAAAAATGTCCTTCTACTTCATCCACACCCTCTAAGAAGGTTGTATCGATCAATAAGGCGTGATCACCCATTTCTCCATATTGAATTAGTCCGTAACTTAGAACCGCTCCAGCCATGTCTATAGCAAGTGCCGGTACAGTAGGTGATAAAGATAAATTTGTGAAATCAGCTAACGATGAAAGATAAGACCCCGCAAGAATATTACCAATTTCTTGAAGGGCGGATATTTCCATATCCGAGAAGGTTTCAGTTGATTCCACTTCAAGTCCTACCAATTTATAAAGTAAGCTCTTGGCTGATTCCATGGTAAGAATAAAGAACAGATTACCTGGTGCGTCACCAACCACTCTAAGGAAAATAGCAATAACAACTTGCTCTGAGCCGCCCAAGCTTTCGGTGATTGCTTCAAAAGGCAGCAAATTCACTTTCGGCACACCCATATCTACTGGCTTATCAAGCATTTTAGATAGGGCTGTTGCAGCATGACCTGCACCAATATTTCCAACTTCCTTCAGAACATCCATTTGAAATTCGGCAAATTTATAAATATCACTCACGGAATTACTCCTCTATGTGTTCTAATTGCACGATTTCTGATTTGTTAAGCACCTCTTGAAGGTTAAGAAGCACCAACAGTCGATTGTCGCCAACCTTCGCAACACCTCTAAGGTATTTTGCTTTGATACCGCCTACAACTTCCGGCGGATCTTCAATGTGATCGCCGTCAATATCGATGACATCGCTTGCTGTATCAACCGTTAAACCCACTTCAATATCGCCCACATTGACGATGATGATTCTAGTATTCTCATTATGCTCTACCTCAGGCAGTCCAAATCGTCCGCGCAAATCAATAACGGGTACGACAACCCCGCGCAGGTTAATTACGCCTTTAATAAAACCAGGGGTTTTAGGAACCCGTGTCATAGGCTGCATTCTTTCTATCGTTTTTACTTTATCGACTTCAACACCATACTCTTCTTCACCTAAGGTAAATACAACGACTTTTATTTCTTCTGCCATGATACACTCCTCCTTCAAATAGTTACTTAATCAATGCATTAGGGTCAATAATTAAAGCAACTTGTCCATCCCCAAGAATCGTCGCACCTGACATAGCGAAGGTATTGGATAAATATTTACCCAGCGATTTAAGTACAATTTCCTGCTGACCGATAAATTCGTCAACAACTACCCCTATCATTTTGTCACCCTTCTTGACAATGACGATATTCAAATCATCACGATCATCTTCTGCTTCAGTACACTCAAATACCTGTTTCAGATCAACGATCGTAATGACTGTACTGCGATAGTCTATCATACGAATACCGTGAACTACTCTTATTTGGTCTTTAGGTATATTAAGTGTTTCTACAATAGAGGAAAGCGGAATCGCATATTTCTCATCTGCTAACTTGATTAACATTGCAGAAATAATAGACAACGTTAGCGGCAGTTGAACAGAAAACTTGGTACCCGTACCAAACTTCGAGTCTACTGATACGGTTCCACCGAGGGATTCAATTTTCGTTTTTACGACATCAAGACCTACGCCACGACCTGAAATATCTGATATTTTATCCGCTGTACTGAAGCCTGAAGCAAACAATAGCATATGAATTTCATTGTCTGATAGACGTTTAGCTTCATCTTCTGAAACAACGCCATTCTTCAGCGCGATATTTAATACCTTATCTTTATTGATGCCTCGCCCATCATCTTCAATTTCGATAAAGACATGATTACCACTATGAAATGCTCTTAAATACACTTTACCGATCTCTGGCTTTCCTACTTTTAAGCGTTCTTCTATCGTCTCCACGCCATGATCAAGCGAATTTCGTATTAAGTGAACGAGTGGATCACCAATTTCGTCAATGACGGTACGGTCTAATTCTGTTTCTGCCCCGGTGATCACTAAATCGATCTTCTTATCTAATGACTTTGCTAAATCACGCACCATGCGGGGAAAACGATTAAATACCGATTCGACAGGTACCATGCGCAGTTTTAGAACGATATTTTGAAGATCCGTGCTTACTCGGGCCATATGCTCCACTGTATCTGTGAGATCGTTTCGTTTCACTTCACTTGCTAATTGCTCTAATCTAACTCGATCAATTAACAACTCACTAAACAAGTTCATCAGCGTATCTAATCTTTCAATATCTACACGAACGGTACGATTAGCAACAGCTTGTTTAGCCACAGCGGGTTTCGCCTCTTGCTTAACCTTTGGTTCTGATTCTGATGATGGTTCCGGAGCAGCTTCTTTTTCCTGGGGCTTCGTTGTGCTCCTCAGATTTTCCTTGGTGAAAGTCTTAATATTCGCACCCTGGACTTCGGAAACATTCGTAACTAATTTCTCTAGCGCTTCTTTTTCTAATTGGGTAACATAATAAACGGAGAATTGATAGTCAAACTTATCCTGTTCAATATCTTCTACAGTCGGATCTGATTTAATGATCTCGCCGTTATGCTCTAAAGCATCGAACACCATATAAGCTCTCGCTGCTTTTAATACGCATTGTTCCTCTATTGTTACTTCTATGTAATACACATGAAAGCCAGATTCAATAGACTGCTCAAGAACGGATAATTGAAATTCATCCAATTGAATGGAGGACTGACTTTTTGAAGTGGATTGCGCTGCTGAAGGGCTTGAACCCTTCTGAAAATCACCCGAAACGATAGATTTCAGGGTAACCACAATTTCAGAGACATCCGACTTCCCAGTTCCGCCCTCAATAATATCGTTTACCATCGCTTCAAGAGAATCTAAACTCTGGAAAATCGCATCAAAAACGAAATCACTCATTTTTAATTTATGATTCCTAACGAGATCAAGTACATTTTCCATTTCGTGGGTCAGTGAAGCTAAATCTTCAAACCCCATTGTCGCAGACATCCCTTTTAACGTATGTGCTGAACGAAAAATGTTCTGAACAATACTAATATCCTCTGGTGCACTTTCCAAAGCTAACATATTATCATTCAATGCTTGCAGGTGTTCACGTGATTCGTCAATAAACATGGATAAATACTCATTGGTTCCCACAACCGTTCACCTCCAGAAATAATGAATCCTATGATTTAGTTTGGTGCATCACTACCTCAATTAGTTTGTCTGCAATGCCGTACAATGGAAGGACATGCTTCACAGCTTTTAATTCGATGGCTGATCTTGGCATCCCAAATACGATACAGGTCTCCTCTGATTCAGCAATTGTAGAATCAACCCCGGAATCATACAACCGCTTCATCGCTTTGGCACCATCACTCCCCATTCCCGTCATGATCACAAGATGCCTTTTTAACTGTTCAAAGGGCAGTAATGACTCATACAACATATCAACGGACGGGCGGTGACCAGAACGCAGTTCTTCCTTAGTTAGCATTATGTGATAGCGTTGATCTCGATTAAGTGAAAGTTTCATGTGCCATCCGCCAGGTGCAATATAAGCCGTCCCAGCCTTTAATATCTGATTATCCTCTGCTTCAACGACTGTAATCTCAGACAAAGAATCTAGACGTTGCGCCAAAGATTTGGTAAAATTAGGCGGCATGTGCTGCACAATTAATATAGGTGCTGGAAAATCAGCAGGCAGTTGAGTTATAACTTGTTGCAACGCTCTAGGACCGCCTGTAGATGTACCAATAGCAACAAGTTGATTAAACGTATCTTGTTGCACCGTGGCTGCAGGCTTTACCTTAGGCTTCATATGGCTTGGTCTCTGCTTGGCAAGCATACCCAGTTTTTTATATGCTGAAATCTTCGTTTGAACAGCCGTTTTTAATTTATGAATGAGCTGCTCTTGTACATGATGTAAATCCATAGAGATTGAGCCAGAAGGTTTTCTAACAAAATCGATTGCACCTAATTCGAGGGCACGAATTGTTTCAGAGGCCCCTTCGGCAGTTAAACTGCTGAGCATAACAACTGGAGTAGGCTGTTGTTTCATGATTTGCTCTAACGCCTCGATCCCATTCATTATCGGCATTTCAACATCGAGTGTTATGACATCAGGCTTTAGTTCTAGCGTCTTATCCACAGCTTCCTTGCCATTTCTAGCTGTTGCAATAATCTCAAATGTTTCATCCTGTGTAATCAAGTCGCTTATTAATTTCCTCATGAAAGCTGAATCATCTACGACCAGTACCTTAAAGGTGTCCATAAAGGTCATCTCCTCTTCCGGCTAGTTATTGAGAACGTATAAATCGAGGAATATAACTCTAAGCTGTTTTATTTCATAAAAGTCATCAGTCTTGAGATAAAACCCTTCAACCCTGTAGTATTTTCAACTATTGTCTGTTCTGAAATAAATTGCTCAGCAAGTTTTCTCACACTTTTAGATGCCGAACTGTTCGGATACGCGATTGTAAAGGGCACCTGTTTCTTTACCGCTTTAGATACATTTATATCGTCTGCTACAAAACCGAGTGTGGGTATTTGAATATCTAGAAACTGCTGAGCTACCATTGCAATTTTATCAGCCGTTTGCCTGCCTTCACGATCATCCGTCGTTCGGTTAATGACAAGATTAAACTTGACGTCATAATTCATGTTATTAACCATCTTTATGATTGCGTAAGCGTCAGTTATAGAAGTAGGTTCTGGTGTTGTAACTACAATGGTTTCTTGTGCCGCTAATATAAACTTCAACGTTTCTTTGGATAACCCTGCCCCAGTATCAAAGATAATATAATCCACATGACCATTGAGCTGTGTAATTTGATCAACAAAATAATCCAGCTCATTTTCGCTTAAGCGAATAAGGTCTTGAAACCCGGATCCGCCGGCGATAAATTGAATATCATTCAAACCTGTATGAATGATTTCCCAAATGGACTTTTCTTTCTTTAATAGATGATACAGATTATATTTCGGTGAAGCGCCCATAAGGACATCAATGTTGGCAAGTCCAATATCAGCGTCAAAAATAAGCACCTTATTCCCCATCGATTGCAGTGTTAATGCAAAGTTTAAAGTGAAGTTAGATTTGCCGACGCCCCCTTTACCACTGGTGACCGTAAAAATTTTAGTGGTCCGACTGCCCGTATCTTGCTGCGCATCAATTAAGCGTCTTAGCCCCTGTGCTTGGTCAGTCATGGATCTCAACCCTCCAATATGTGATCGATCCAGAGGTTTTCATCGAATCGGTCAATGTCATCTGGAACGTTCTGGCCATTTGTAACATAGGATAAAGGTAATGAAAAATCATGAATCAAGTTGAAAATGGGACCATATGAATCTGTTTCATCTAATTTAGTAAACAAAACTTTATCAATCTTAAATTTCGCAAAATTCTCAGTTATTGCTTTCATATCTTTATATTTCATCGTCATGCTTAAAACAAGGTAAGTTTCGCTTTGATTATGGTTTCTTAGTAAACTATTAAGTTCCGATACATACATTTCGTTGCGGTAATTACGTCCAGCCGTGTCCATAAATATCAATTCTTGATCAACTAATTGATCATAGGCCTTCGTTAATTCCTGAGGGGAGAACACAACTTCTAACGGAACATTCAGGATATTCGCGTAAGTTTTTAACTGTTCCACCGCTGCTATTCGATACGTATCCGATGTAATAAAACCCACCTGACGTTTATGTTTTAATACTTGTTCAGCAGCCAGCTTCGCTATGGTTGTAGTTTTTCCGACACCTGTTGGGCCTACAAAATGAGCAATTCGTGTGTCAGGGGATATACCTTTTCGATCGACAGAGTCAATAATGCGTTTTAGTGCAGTTCTAGCACTCTTAAATACATGTTCATCAGTGATGTCTAAAGTCTTAGCTTCAAGCTCATCCACTACAGACTGTTTGATCTTATCGATTAGATGTGTTTCGAATTCATGTGTGATGAGCCGTTGTTCCAGCTTCATAATCGCTTCCGGAACTTCCTCTGTCAGCACTTGATTGGTGACGATTTTTCGCATCATTTCCTTCATTTGTTTCATTTCCGCCATAAGCTGCTGATTTTCTAATATCTGTTTCGTTTCAGGCAGTTTAGCGGTTGAAACGGGTCGTTCATATGAAACAGCAGCTTTAAAAGTATTAGGCTGCAGTTGAGGTTGTATTGACGATTGTATTGGCTGTTGTGGTTGCGGCTGATGATCCATAGCTTCTGTGATTTTCTCTTGTAATACAGCGATCGAAGCAGCTGAGGCGGATTGTCTTGCGACATTCGCATGTGAAGCGACTGCCGTTGCTTTAACTTCATTCGAAGACGCTTGCGGCCTGCTTGAGCTCGATGACGTATCTGTTGCCGCAATCACTTCAATCTTCTTCTTGCTGAATAACCCAAGGAATCCCCCATGCTTAATTTCCTTTGTGTTGATGATGACCGCATCTTTACCTAATTCGCTTCGAATTTTCTGAAGTGCATCCGGCATAGAATCAACTAAATATTTTTTAACCCTCATAGGTTCACCACCCCAACACTTTGAATTTCTACAGTAGGCTCAAGTTCACTGTAGCTTAATATTGGAATATCTTGCATGGAGCGTTCCAGCAACTGTCTCAAGTACATTCGAATCGTTGGTGACGTCAGTATGACCGGGTGCTGTCCAGCATTTAACAGTTTCGTTACTTGTTCGTTAAATTTCTGATATATGATTTGCGTTGAATTAGGGTCCATAGCCAAATAGCTGCCGTGTTCAGTTTGTTGAACTGATTCTGCAATCTTCTTCTCTAAGCTTGGGCCAACCGTTAACACTTTAAAAGCCTCTTGGTCCGACGCAAATTGCTGTGTAATTTGTCGAGACAACCCTTGTCTCACATATTCTGTCAATATTTCTGGATCTTTAGTATAAGTCCCGTAATCTGCTAATGTTTCAAAGATGGTGACAAGGTCTCTTACTGAAACTTTTTCTTTCAACAGCTTGATCAATACCTTTTGAACATCCCCAATCGACAAAATATTCGGAATGAGCTCGTCCACAAGGGCTGGGTAACTTTCCTTCAAATGATCTACCAGCGCCTTCGTTTCTTGTCGACCTAACAACTCGTGGGCATGCTTCTTAATGATCTCCGTGAGATGCGTAGCAACGACTGACGGCGGGTCAACTACAGTGTACCCTGATAGTTCTGCCCTTTCCTTCGTTTCTTCATCAATCCAAATGGCTGGAAGGCCAAAGGCTGGTTCCATCGTATCAATACCCGTCACGCTGTCATCATCGATCCCTGGACTCATAGCAAGATAGTGATTTAGTAATAATTCACCATTTGCCACCGTATTTCCTTTAATTTTCATAACATATTCATTCGGTTTAAGTTGAATATTGTCACGAATTCGTATGACCGGTACCACAATGCCTAGTTCGAGCGCACATTGTCGACGGATCATGATAATTCTGTCAAGCAAATCCCCGCCTTGTTGTGTATCCGCTAATGGAATGAGCCCGTATCCAAATTCAAATTCAATCGGATCCACCTGCAGTAAACTGATCACACTTTCAGGACTTCGCACTTCTTCAATTTGCTGTTCTTCTTCCATTTGTTCATCTTCAACTTGCTGCTTGTCTAGATTTCGCTGCATTAAACGAGCTGCAAGGACAAGAATAAGAGCTATTGGAAGTGTTCTTAATGGACCAATAGGTGTAAATAATCCGAGAACTGTAATGGTACCTGCTACAATATACAACAGTTTTGGATAAGAAAAAATCTGAGACGTTAAATCGTGAGCCAAGTTCCCCTCAGACGATGCTCTCGTCACAATCAAACCAGCGGCAGTTGAAATTAATAGTGCAGGAATCTGACTCACTAATCCATCACCAATCGTCAAGATGGAGTAGGTACTTGCTGCATCAGGCAAACTCATACCATGAATAGCCATACCAATGATGAATCCACCGAGCAGATTAACAATAAGGATAATAATGCCCGCGATCGCATCCCCTTTTACGAATTTACTCGCACCATCCATGGCCCCGTAAAAGTCCGATTCTTTACTGATTTTTTCACGTCTTTCTTTAGCTTGCGTCTCGTTAATGATGCCTGCATTCAAATCCGCGTCTATTGCCATCTGTTTACCAGGCATAGCATCGAGTGTAAACCTTGCGGCCACCTCAGCGACACGTTCAGAACCTTTAGTAATAACAACGAATTGAACAATAACTAAAATTAAAAACACGACAAAACCAACTGCGATCTCACCGCCTGCAACAAACGAGCCGAATGTTTCTACAACTTCACCTGCTTCAGCTTTAGCTAGTATATTACGAGTCGTGGAAACGTTCAGTGAAAGTCGGAATAACGTTGTAATTAATAAAAGCGCTGGAAAAATTGAAAATTGCAGCGCATCCTGAGTATTCATTGAAATAAGCAAAATCATCAGTGCAAGCGAAATATTAATGATTAATAAAATATCCAGCAGAGGTGTAGGAATTGGAACAACCATCATTAGAACAATGCCTATAATACCCACTAGAATGAATAAATCTTTGATCTTCAAGCTGCTAACTCCTCCCTCTTTGAACGAGTGCATAATTCAAATATTGCAAATCTTAGATATATTTATTAGGACTTAACTTTACCTTTGAGCTTATAAACATAAGCTAACACTTCAGCAACCGCTTGGAACAAATCATGAGGAATGCTTTGTCCAATCTCCACCTGGGCATATAAAGCTCTGGCGAGTGGTTTATTCTCCATCGTTACAATATCGTGTTCTTTCGCAAGCTGCTTAATTTTCTGTGCTACGAAATCAGTTCCTTTGGCTAAAACAATAGGAGCATCCATCTCAGAAGGATTGTACTGAATGGCAATCGCATAATGCGTAGGATTCGTAATAATTACATCGGCCTTCGGCACATCCTGCATCATCCGCTGCACCGCCATACGCCTTTGTTTTTCACGGATTTTACCTTTGATTAGAGGATCTCCCTCCGTTTTCTTATACTCATCCTTGATGTCCTGCTTCGACATTCTAAGGTTTTTTTCGAAGTCATACTTCTGATACATGTAATCAAATATGGCAAGAATAATTAATATAATTCCGATCTGCATCCCTAGTATGACGGTAAGATGCGCAACATAAGTTAGCGTGTCCTGAAGTGCAAATTGAGAAAGCTTTAAGATGGTATGACGCTCATTCCATAGCGTAATGTATACGACAATCCCAACGACTACTAATTTCAACAAGGACTTCAACAGCTCAACTAAACTGCGCAATCCAAAAATTTTCTTAGCGCCTTCTATAGGATTAAGCTTGCTCAATTTCGCTTTTAATGGATCTGTTGTGAATAAAAAACCGAATTGCACGTAATTTCCTGCAATAGCAATAACTATAGCTATTATGAAAATCGGAGAAAGAAAAATCAAACCTTGAATAATCAGTTCGCTGAGTAAATGTTGCACATTTGTTGCGGTTACTTCCCAAAGCATATACTCGTTCAAACTTGCAGTGAATAAAATAAAGATCCGATCCCTAAAAAAAGGGCTAAACATATACATCGCTAAAAATGAAAAAAACAAAATAAAGGCCCCTGGTATTTCCATACTTTTGGCAACTTGCCCTTTTTTTCGTGAGTCCTGCTTCTTTCGAGGCGTGGCTTTTTCTGTTTTTTCCTGAGAGAAAAGCTGCAGATCAAGTTTCAGCTTGAAATCTACCACCACTTAAGCCCCCCTACCTAAATTCCCGAAGATAAAATACTTAACAATTCACCCAAGGCATCAACTAAGCTCTCGAATAAAAGTTTGTATAGAAAGATAAGTCCGGGAATCATAATGAATAAAATAGCAAAACCTACTAAAATTTTTATCGGAATACCTACAACAAATATATTCATCTGTGGCACAGTTTTAGCTAGTATGCCTAAACCCACATCAACTAGGAACAAGGCACAAATCAATGGAGCAACCATTTTAAAAGCTAGTACGAACATTTCAATGAACCGATCGATTAGAAAATTAGATACATCACCACTGAACATTTTTGTAAAAATAGCATGATCCAGCGGAACCCATTCATAGCTTTGCATAATAGATAAAATCAATAGATGATGTCCATCTAAGGCTAAAAAAAGTAATATTGCTATAAAAAACTTGAAATTACCCAATATCGGCGCTTGCATACCTGTCATAGGGTCTATGACGTTAGCAATACCAAAACCCATTTGCATATCCACAAATGAACCAGCAATCTGAGTGATCACAAAGAACATATAAGCTGTAAAGCCTAGCAGCATGCCAACAAGAATTTCTTTAAATATGTTTGCGAGCAGTACTGCATCCCATGCATAAACAGCTTGACTTTCAATCGATATAAAGGTCAATAAACTAACGAAAAAAGCAAAACCAATCTTAAAAATATTCGGTATGCCCCGCATCGAAAAAATAGGTGCAACAACAAAAAATGCGGTTATGCGGCACAGAACCAATAAAAAGGCAGGAATATATTGAATAAATGGCATCATATGCACCTAACCGATATAAAGATGTAAATTATTTAATAAATTAAATGTAAAATCAACAATAGTTGATAACATCCATGGACCAAACACTAAAACACCTAGAAAAGCAGCTACAATTTTAGGTACAAACGCTAAGGTCTGTTCTTGAATTTGTGTAGTTGCTTGAAAAATACTGACTGTAAGCCCTATGACTAAAGTTAATATGAGTACGGGAGCACTGGCTTTCAAAATCACATAAACCGCTTCCCCAGCTAATCCTATGACAAAGTCAGCACTCACTGAACCTCTCCCCTTGTAAAACGTTAAATTTGAAAACTAGACAACAGCGATTTCACGACTAAGTACCAGCCATCTACTAAAATAAAAAGCAGAATTTTAAAGGGTAATGAAATCATAACTGGCGGAAGCATCATCATCCCCATGGACATTAACACACTGGCAACAATCATATCAATCACCAGAAATGGAATAAATATCATAAAACCCATTTGAAACGCGGTCTTCAGTTCGCTAATCGCATACGCGGGAATTAATGCTGTGAGCGGAATTTCTTCTACATTGCTTGGTTTCTCCGCTTTCGAATAATTCAAAAATAATAAGAGATCCTTTTCTCTCGTATTAGCTGCCATAAACTGTTTCATTGGAATCGTCGCTTCTCTAAGCGCCTCCGTTTGTGATAATTCACCATTAAGATAAGGCTGTAAAGCTGTATCATTAATCTCACCTAACGTAGGAGCCATTACAAATAATGTTAAGAACAAAGCGAGCCCAATGATCACTTGATTTGGAGGCATTTGCTGCGTAGCTAAGGCTGTTCTAACAAATCCGAGAACAATGACAATTCTCGTAAAACTTGTCATAAGTACCAGTATGGCAGGTGCAATACTTAAGATGGTTATAAGAAGAATAATGGATATCGTATCTGATACAGCTTCTGGTTCGTCAGAACCAAATTCGATCCCAGGAATAGGATTAATTGCAGCTTGGGAATTCGACACAAAACACAACGAAAACACAAAAACTGCAATAAAGGCAAAAAAATATATCGTTTGTCTCGTATTCATTTTGCTCATTACCGCTCTTCCTGACGATGGTCAGATATTAACTGCTCGATCGTTTTCTTACGATTCGACATCGTCTTAATCTTAGCATTAAACACATCCTGGAATGAAACATCATCTACTGCATCACTTTCCTGCAAGTTGGCACCCTTAGGCTTCCTAAACTTACCAATCCAATCTTGGATGGATAACATCTGCTTGGCAGCTGACCCTTCCATTTTGAAACTGTTTAAAATGAATTCCACTTCTTCTTGATCCTCAATCTTATCAACCATTCTAACATCATCACCTACACC
>CAYUSG010000109.1:4998-13340 GCA_964447355.1 uncultured Paenibacillaceae bacterium | reverse complement strand
AACCACTATGGAATGGGTTTAGTGTTTTAATTCACCCGCAGGGTGATTTTGTTCTTTGGAAATAAAGGGTATTGACGTATACTAAGACTAGTAATTCGGAAAACGGTTGGAGGAACAACGAAATGAAACGAAGACATGCAAGAGAAATTGCTGTTCAAAGTCTGTATCATATGGAGATGAACGAACTCGCGCCTGAGCTGGCGATTGAAACCGCCTTGGCGGATGTTGAGGAAACGTTTGGTGATCAAGAGGACATTCGACCCGATATCGCTTTAAGGCAATATATCGAAACGATTGTAACAGGGACCTGGGATAAGAAGGCGCCGATCGATGTATTGCTCAGTGACTATTTGAAGGGCTGGAAAGTCGACCGTTTATCCAGGGTAGACAAGCAGATATTACGACTGGCAGCTTATGAGATGCTGTATGCCTCAGACGTGCCGCCTAAAGTGGTAGTGAATGAAGCCATTGAATTATCAAAGCATTATGGAACCGAGGAGTCCGGCAAATTTGTCAATGGTGTGTTGGGTAAGATGATTTTGCAGCTTGACGAATTAAAGCAAAAGACGGATGGCTTGGGGCTGTAGTTTAACGAAAATTAGTGATCAAACCATGTGGAGGGAATAGAAATGAATGGACAAATCATCAGCGGAAAGGATATCTCCGCGGTTATCAAAGAAGAATTGAAGCAAGAAATAGCAGACCTCGTTAAGCAAGGACATCAACCCGGATTAGCAGTAGTGCTTGTGGGTGAAGACCCTGCATCTCAAGTCTATGTAAGAAACAAAGCTAAAACCTGTGAAGCTTTAGGTATGTATTCGGAAGTGCACCGTTTGGATGCGTCCACAAGTGAAGCGGATTTATTAGCGCTTATTCAAGACTTAAATCAAAGTTCTAAAATAAACGGAATTCTAGTTCAATTGCCGCTTCCAAAGCATATTAATGAAAAAGCGGTCATCGATGCTATAGCCGTTGAGAAAGATGTGGATGGTTTCCATCCGATCAGTGTAGGTAATTTAATGATCGGTGATGATTGCTACCTGCCGTGTACACCAGCGGGTGTCATTGAACTGCTTAAGCGATCCAATATTGAGATTGCTGGTAAACATGCCGTTGTGGTAGGCCGCAGTAATATTGTTGGCAAGCCGGTTTCACTTTTATTGCTTAGGGAGCATGCGACCGTGACGATCTGTCATTCCCGTACTCCTAACATTGAGCAAATTACGAAACAAGCGGATATTTTAGTTGCAGCGGTTGGAAGAGCAAATATGATTAAGAAGGAACATATAAAATCGGGCGCTGTTGTGATTGATGTAGGCATCAATCGATTAGAAGACGGTTCATTAGCAGGTGATGTTGATTTCAATGACGTTAAGGATACAGCAGGATGGATTACACCAGTTCCAGGCGGCGTTGGGCCGATGACCATTACAATGCTGATGAAGAACACGCTGGAGGCGGCTAAGAAAGCGGTGAGATGACTGGATGGAGCAGACACACAACATCCTTTCGGTCAAGGAGCTGACACGTTATCTTAAGATGAAGCTGGAATCTGATCATATCTTGCAAGATGCATGGATTCGGGGAGAGTTGTCGAACTTCAAACATCATTCCAGCGGCCATATGTACTTTACATTAAAGGATGAAGCCAGCCGAATTCGCGGGATCATGTTTGCCTCATATAATACGCGTCTTGGCTTTATACCTAAGGAAGGCTCCAGAGTAATTGCCAGAGGGAACATTTCTGTTTATGAACGGGATGGACAGTATCAATTATACGTTACACATATGCAGCCTGATGGGATTGGCAGTTTGTATTTGGCTTTTGAACAATTAAAGGAAAAGTTAGAGCGAGAAGGCTTGTTTGCTCCAGAGCGCAAACGCTCGATTCCTAAATTTCCACGTACGATCGGGGTTATTACCTCACCTACAGGTGCGGCTGTACGAGATATCATTATTACACTGCAGCGCAGATATCCTTCGGCTCATATCTTGATACATCCTGTGCTGGTGCAGGGACCTCAGGCAGCACCTTCTATTGTCAAAGCCATTCAAGTAATGAATCAGATAGAGGAAGTGGATGTACTGATTGTAGGACGCGGCGGGGGCTCTTTAGAAGAACTTTGGGCATTTAATGAAGAGACGGTGGCAAGAAGTATTGCCGATTCGAATAAACCTGTCATTTCAGCCGTTGGTCATGAAACCGATTATACAATTGCTGACTTTGTTGCTGATTTAAGAGCGGCTACACCAACGGCTGCCGCGGAATTGGCGGTTCCGCATAGGTTGGAGCTGCAGCAGCAATTAAATGTTGCCAAGACGCGTTTGCTTCAAGGCTTGGCCTTTCAAATTGAGAAACGGAAGGAACGATTGAGGCGTGTGCAGCAATCACCGTTCTTAAGATTTCCTAGAAGACAGCTGTCAGCTCCGGCAGAACGATTAGATCGCTTAAAGGAGCAGCTGCACTATCGTATGCAGTCTAGATTAGGTTGGTACCGAGATCAGTATTCGCAAAACAGTCAAAAGCTGCAGCGGTTCCAACCACATGAACAAATAAAGGTGGAGCGGATGCGAACCCATCATCTTCAGGAGCAATTAATCCGTTCTATCCGGTCTGTCCATAAGGGGCAAGCCCAGTCATTTAACAGCCTGCTTAAGCAATTAGATGCTTTATCCCCCTTGAAGGTGATGCAGCGGGGGTATAGCCTAGCTTACGACGAACGAGAGGAACATCTCATTAAGTCAATCGAGCAAGTCCAATTAGGGGATATTGTTCAGGTGAAAGTGTCTGACGGACGTTTGAGTTGTCAGGTGTGGGCGTTGGAAGGAGAGAAGCAAAGTGGAAGCACAAACGGAACTTAGTTTTGAACAAGCGATGGAGCAGCTGGAGCTCATCGTTGCACAGCTTGAAAATGGGGATGTTCCCCTTGAACAAGCAATTGAGCTGTTCCAAGAAGGCATGCGTCTATCCCAGCTGTGCGGGCATAAGCTGGAAGTGGTTGAACGCAAAATTGAAATGCTGGTGGAAGAAAACGGTGAGCTGTCGAAGAAACCATATTCATCCTTAGAGGATAGAGGGGAAGCATAGTTAAACGATATGTTAACGATTGAACAGTACATTCAAACTTACAGTGAACAAATGAATCATGCGCTTCAGACGGCTTTTCCTAAGCAATGGAACATTCCATCCAACCTATTGGATGCGATGATGTACTCGTTAATGGCCGGTGGTAAAAGAATGCGCCCGATACTAGTTTTTGCGGCAACCGAAGCGCTGGAGGGTTCGCTAGAAGCAGCCTTGCCAGTAGCTTGTGCATTAGAAATGATCCATACCTATTCTTTAATTCATGACGATCTCCCGTCTATGGATGATGATGATTATAGACGCGGTAAATTAACGAATCATAAAGTGTACGGTGAGGCTATGGCTATTTTATCTGGTGATGCCTTGTTGACCCATGCATTCTATATGGTGATGGAAGCGCATAAACACCATGGGATCGCCGCAGAACGGGTGCTCAATATTGTGGAAGACTGTTCGACATTTGCAGGGGCCGCAGGTATGGTTGGCGGGCAAGTGCTTGATATAGAGGGAGAACAGGGCGTAACCAGCTTAGAACAACTTCAACAAATCCATCAATATAAGACGAGTGAACTGATCGTATGTGCATTAAGAGCCGGGGGACACATTGCGGGCGCAAGCTTATCTCAGCTTGAAGCGCTGGAGCAATTCGGTCGTTGCATCGGTTTAGCTTTCCAAATCCAAGATGATATTCTTGATGTGATTGGTGAAGAGCATAAAATAGGCAAGCCTGTGCATAGTGATGAAAAATCAAGCAAAGTAACATACCCTTTCTTTATGGGGGTTGAACCGAGCATTCAGAAAGTTAAGCAGCTGACCCAAGAAGGTAAAGACGCTGTATTGGGTGCAGGATTTACGAATCCTGAACGCTTGTTGCAGATTGCAGATTTTCTAATGAATCGAGATCATTAAACTCAATGGCAAGCCTTGGATACATAAGCACCCGACTCCATTGAGTGGAAACTTTAAACTGTGATATAATAAGGACACAAAGAGTGGTGCAGTATTCTAGTCAATCTACCATTTCTGAGGGCGGGCCTAAAAATTCGCCAAAGGGCACATCGATGAAGTTCCTGGTGTTGGCTTGAGACGCCCAGTCTGGGGCTGATGCTGGGAGTTAAGGTTGGAGGGCGATCCACAATGGCATGTGGGCGTTGACCCTGCTTCCGCGGAGGCCCAAGTTCGTGGCAGTGTGTCACCGTGCACAAGGTTACGGCTTGGGGTATGAACCTGCATTTTGCGAGTCTCACCTGAAATGATCTTTGTTATCATTCTAAAACGACTTGTGTGCAGCGTAGCCTGCCTTGAGTGAGCGTAGGGGGATTATAGATGGTAGGAATGAAAAGCTTGTGGCCAGAGATTTTCATTTCGGATGCTATATGAAATTACGTTTGCAAAAGAGGCTAAGGAATGGCTCAGGATTGTTGAGGAAAACTCCTAGACTGTTCATTGACTTGGGGCTTCCTGGGGATTATAGTGTGGACTAAGTGGTAATCTAGTCTGACGACCGGTGACGGCGTCAAAGCAGGCATAAAGGGAAACCGCCAGCTCGGCGACGAGAGGGTGTCTTGCTTGGGAAAACCTACTGGACCTAAGCCACAGCGTTTACTCAGGAAGCTACCACTCAAATTTTCCTTAACACATATGACATTGTTTCCGATAGGAGCCGAAAGTGAAAAAATTTTCGTTAAGACACTCCATCCGATGGAGTATTTTTATATCTATTGTTACTTTTATTATGGCGTGTGTATTCTCAGTCACCTCCACTTCGACATTACAAGGTGTGAGTTGGGGGCTGGGCATATTAATCGTTCTGATTTTAATCCTTATTGGCATCGTTTTCGATATGATGGGGATTGCTTCAGCGGCAGCAGAAGAAAAGCCATTTCATGCAATGGCATCAGAACGGGTGAAAGGTTCAAGGCAAGCCATTTACATAGTGAGAAATGCGGATCGCTTTTCAAGCTTTTGTAATGACGTCATTGGGGACATATCGGGGGTTATCAGCGGCGCGGCGAGTGCGCTTGTGGTGATTAAGCTGATGGCTTCGATTACCACAGCAGATAATCCTGGTTTAAATACAACGGTAAGCGTTATTTTTATGGGTTTGGTTTCAGCTCTGACGGTTGGAGGCAAAGCGCTTGGCAAGTCGTTTGCCATTTCGTTCTCCACCCAAATTGTGCTGCTGATTGGAAAGCTATTTTACTTCCTAGAGCATAACTTAAAGATTAAAGTGTTTCAGCCAAGGAAGAAGCCCAAAAACGGAAAGCGGGGGAATAAACGTGCTGCTAGATCAAATTCATCAACCTAAGGATTTAAAACAGCTGCACAGTGATTCGTTAGATACCTTGGCTCAAGACATTCGCCAATTTCTAATCGAGAAGCTGTCCGTAACAGGTGGGCATTTGGCTCCGAATTTAGGTGTAGTTGAGTTAACGATAGCATTGCATTATGTGTTTAACAGTCCACAGGACAAATTTATATTTGATGTGGGCCATCAATCGTATGTGCATAAAATATTAACAGGCCGCAAGGATCGTTTCGATCAATTGAGAAAATACAAAGGGCTGTGCGGTTTTGTTAAGCGTTCCGAAAGCGAGCATGATGTGTGGGAAGCAGGTCACAGCAGTACCTCGCTATCTGCAGCTATGGGGATGGCGATAGCCCGGGATTTAAAACAAGAGGATTATCGGGTCGTTCCGATGATTGGTGATGGCGCGCTGACGGGCGGAATGGCTTTGGAAGCGCTCAACCATATTGGGCACGAGAAGAAGAAGATGATCGTCGTGTTGAATGATAATGAAATGTCCATCGCGCCGAATGTGGGTGCGCTGCACAATTATTTAAGCAAGATTCGCTCAGACAAGCATTATAAGAAGGTGAAGGAAGAGGTAGATCACCTGCTGAAGAAAATTCCTGCCATTGGCGGAACGCTTGCGAAATCGATCGAAAAGCTGAAAGACAGCTTGAAATATCTTGTAGTATCGGGTGTATTGTTCGAAGAACTCGGGTATACATACATCGGTCCGGTGGATGGACACAACATTCCACAGCTGATCGAAAGCTTAATGCAGGCTGATAATGTGAATGGACCTGTTTTGCTGCATGTGATTACAACAAAAGGGAAAGGTTACACCCCGGCAGAGGCAGATTCACACAAATGGCACGGGATTAGCCCATACAAAATTGAATCCGGTCAAGTGTTGAAGGCTGTGGGACCGCCCATGTATACAGAGGTATTCGGTAATACGTTAATTGAGCTTGCTGATCATAACGATAAACTGGTAGCTGTAACCCCTGCTATGCCGGGTGGATCGGGCTTGTTGAAATTTGCAGAGCGTTTTCCAGAGCGCATGTTTGATGTTGGAATTGCCGAGCAGCATGCTGCAACGCTGTGCGGTGGATTGGCGAGTGAAGGGATGAAGCCGGTTTTTGCAGTGTATTCAACGTTCCTGCAGAGAGCTTATGATCAAGTGGTTCACGATATTTGCCGTCAAAATCTAAATGTCATCTTTGCGATTGACCGCGCTGGATTTGTAGGACCCGATGGGGAAACCCATCAAGGGGTTTATGATATTGCATTCCTGCGCCATATACCGAATATGACGATTGCCATGCCTATGGACGAGAATGAACTGCGGCACCTGCTCAAAACAGCAGAGCAATATGATGGCGGTCCTTTCGCTATAAGATATCCAAGAATCAACGGATTGGGTGTACCTTTGGATAAGGAGTTGCAAGTGATTCCTATTGGTCAGTGGGAAGCTTTGACTAAAGGAAATGCAGCTGCAATCGTAGCTGTCGGACCTATGGTTCAAGTTGCCCTTGAGGCAGCAGAAGCATTTAAACATGAAGGCATACAGGTCCGAGTTATTAATGCGCGCTTCATTAAACCGTTAGATGAAGAGATGTTGAATCAACTCGCTGATGAGCATGTGCCTGTCTTAACGCTTGAAGAAGGCGTTTTGCAAGGCGGGCTTGGCAGTGCTATCTTAGAATACTACGCAGCTCAGGATCGTTTTGATGTTCGAGTGAAGAGCCTAGCGATTCCAGATTATTTTGTAGAACACGGAAGCATTAAGGATCAGCGTGAGGAAGTGGGTCTGACTAAGGAGAATGTTATAGAACAAATCCGCAGTTTGATGCCGCTAAAAAGGCAAAGAGCCTAAGCACAGGAGTGAATATGACGACGAATAAAGAACGTATTGATGTGCTTTTGGTGGAACAGGGGTATTTTGAAAGTCGTGAAAAAGCGAAAGCAGCCTTAATGGCAGGCCTTGTCCTGCTTGATGACGAGCCGATTGAAAAAGCGGGAACAAAGGTGCCAAGAGATAGTCATATTAAAGTGAAGGGCGCTGTGCATCCATACGTAAGCCGTGGCGGCTTGAAGCTGGAGAAGGCTCTGCGTTATTTTCAACTCTCTGCTGAGGGTGTCATCATGCTTGATATTGGATCTTCCACAGGGGGATTCACGGATTGTGCGCTTCAACATGGCGCTAAGCTAGTCTATGCTATAGATGTGGGATACAATCAATTGGATTGGTCTTTGCGTAATCATCCTCAGGTTATCGTGATGGAAAGAACTAATTTCCGATATTTAACGCCAGAGGACTTACAAGGGCCACAGCCCAATTTTGCAACGATTGATGTGTCTTTTATTTCATTAAAAATCATTCTGCCTACGTTGAAAACGTTACTTCAATCGGGTGGAACCGTTGTAACGCTGATTAAGCCGCAGTTTGAAGCCGGACGTGAGAAGGTCGGCAAATCAGGCGTCGTGAGAGAGGCTTCAACGCACAAAGAAGTCTTGATTAACGTGCTGTCCTTGGCATCAGAGCTAGGTTTTGCAATGAAGGGGCTTACGTTCTCCCCGATAACTGGCGGTGAAGGGAATATTGAATTTCTAGCTCACCTAGAACTCAATGCTGATGCATCGCTTTCTTCTGAGGTAGATTCTGCGTTGATTCAAGCCGTGGTAGAAGAAGCTCACACGGCATTAAGCCGCTAAACGTTAATAAAAGTAACTCGAAACTCATCTGGGACCTAAACATCCATGATGAGTTTTCTTGTTGTAACAGGAAATACAGCCCAAAAGGCGAATATATGTTCAGGGGTGAACCTTTTATGGCGGGAACGCAACTGGATGGTGTCATCCTTATCGTGATGATCCTGCTACTTGTCTGTTGGGGTGGCTGGGCTTTTAAGAACTGGTTGTATCGCCCATTGGAACAGCGCGTCAGTTTTATAGACCATGATAAAC
>CAYUSG010000109.1:2904-4988 GCA_964447355.1 uncultured Paenibacillaceae bacterium | reverse complement strand
GGACAATCAGCTCTTTGTTGTTCGACTAGCTCGAGCGCGAAAACCGATTCAATGGTCAGGCAGCAGTGGCCGAGAAGAAATTCTGGTGTATGCCCTTTTGTTCGATGAAATTTCGGGTGTGCTCTATGTGGATACGGATAAAGAACAGGTTAAGAAGATACAATTTCAATATGAGTAAGGTTGGAGGAATTATGAAAAGTTTAAGGCACATGAAAATACGTGAAATTATTACTTCTCAATCCATCGAAACACAGGACGAGCTTGTTGAGGCGTTGAGCAATGGGGGATATCAAGTTACACAAGCTACGATCTCCAGGGATATAAAGGAATTACAGCTTATCAAGGTGCCTACTGACAACGGTGCCTATGTTTACTCCCTTCCAGCTGAACAGAAATTCAACCCGATGCATCGTTTGAAGCGAGCCTTGGCCGATCATTTCATACATATAGATTCGACTGATAATTTAATTGTGTTGAAATCCATGCCGGGAACAGCCAATGCGATCGGGGCTTTAATTGATAACTTAGAATGGAATGAAATCATGGGCACGATTTGCGGAGATGATACGATTCTAATGATTTGTCGGACGAAGAAACAAAGTGCTCATGTGAAAGAACAAATTTTAGCCATGTTAACTTGAAGAGGTGCTGAATGATGTTAATGGAAATATCAATTCGAAATTTAGCGGTTATTGAAGCTTTGCAGGTTTCATTCTCTCGCGGCTTCACGGTGCTCACAGGGGAGACAGGCGCTGGTAAATCAATTATTATCGATGCATTAAGCTTGATTGCGGGCGGACGCGGATCTAGTGAGCTCGTTAGGCATGGTGAGACAAAAGCCGAAATTGAAGCGATGTTCGAGCTGCCTGGCGGTCATCCGGTATGGAATGTGCTGCAAGTTTTTGGATTTAGTGCGGATGCTAGTGAACCGCTTATTATTCGCAGAGACATATCAGCAAATGGAAAAAGCAGCGGACGTATTAACGGTCATATGGTTAACTTGTCGATGATGAAATCGATTGGGGAATGGCTGGTGAATATCCATGGACAGCATGAACACCAATCACTGTTAAAAGTGGAACAACATTTGCATTGGTTAGATCTATATGGCGCTGACGAAATAGGTCCTCTGAAACAAGCTTATCAAGCCTCATACCAACAATTTACGGCACTTCAGAAAGAAATTTCACAACTGGTCGACCATAGTCAACAGGCGCTTCAGATGCAGGATTTGTATCGTTTTCAAATCGAGGAGATTTCATCAGCCCAGCTTGTACCAGGCGAGGAAGAATCCCTTATCGATGAACGGAAGAAACTTGCTAACGCAGAAAAACTTCTGCACGCTTCTTCGCAAGCTTACGATGCATTGTATGGTCAGCATAAAGCGCTTGAATCCGTTAGTAAAGCGCAAGATGAGCTTGAGGCTATAATGGGCTGGGACCCAGATGTTCTGAAACCATTATTGGAACAAATTCAAGGGGCTTATTATCAGCTGGAAGATGCGGCGTTTTCGCTTCGGGATTACAGGGATCACATTGAATTTAACCCAGAACGACTGGAAGAGATTGAAGAACGATTGAATTTAATCGCGGGTTTAAGGCGAAAATATGGAGAAAGCACGGAAGCCATTCTAGCCTATCTTCAAACCATTACAAATGAAATGCATACGATTGAACATAAAGATGAACGATTAAAGGAACTAGAAGAACAATTGTCTATCTGCAGAGCAAGCATGCTTCAGGAAGCGAAAGCGCTCAGTCATTGCAGAAGCAAGGCAGCCGCTCGTCTAGCTGAAGAAATTATGAATGAGTTAAAGGATTTGCAAATGGAGCGAACGGTGTTTCAAGTGCAGATGAATGTTCTGCACAGTGCTGATCCTTCGGATGATGAAGAACATTTGAAATTTACGAAAGAAGGCATTGACCAGGTAGAATTTATGATCAGTGCGAATCCGGGGGAGCCTTTAAGACCGCTTCAGAAGATTGCTTCTGGCGGTGAGCTTTCGCGTATTATGTTGGCGATGAAGAGTATTTTCGCTAAGGTGGACGAGATTCCCGTTTTAATTTTCGATGAGGTAGATACAG
>CAYUSG010000109.1:0-2894 GCA_964447355.1 uncultured Paenibacillaceae bacterium | reverse complement strand
ATACAGGGGTCAGTGGTCGGGCTGCGCAAGCAATTGCTGAAAAGCTGCATAAGCTTTCGAGAGACTGTCAAGTGTTCTCCATTACCCATTTACCGCAGGTAGCATGTATGGCAGATAATCAATACTTCATTCGTAAGCAGGTGAAGTCGGATCGTACATTTACTTCGATTGAGAAGCTTAATGAAGCTGGACGTATTGAAGAATTAGCTCGATTGCTCGGCGGCGTGGAAGTGACTGATACGACCAAGCATCATGCTGAGGAAATGCTCAGTTTGGCCGAGCAGAAAAAAATTACTTCTATTTCTTAATCATTGCTTTTTTTCAATGAATTCAGTCAGGGTGGCATCATTTACAGTTATAAAACGAATACGGTGAGGTTAACTTAAAGGTACACCAAATACGACGAACAAGAATTCACTCGTCAACGAGCAGATGAATAAGGAGCGTGATGGAGTTTGAGTTCTAACCAGAGAAAGCGTTGTTTCGGTCTTGTACTCGTTATCTTCACCTGTCTTATAAGTGTATCTACTCCTTTCCAGCACTATGCTTCCTTTCCGACTGAATTACATTTATTCTCAGGCCAGATGAAACAACTGGACCTCGCAATGCCTGTCACCGCAGAAATAACGATAGACGACCCGCAAATTGTGAAAGTCAATGGTCAAAACCAACCATCCTTTCGTCTCAACCTCGATCATCCGATTGTGCTGCAGTCAGACCACACAGGTCAAACTGAAATGAATTTAAAATTATTCGGCACGATTCCATTTAAAAAGGTCAAGGTTAATGTGGTTCCAGATTTAAAAGTGATACCCGGTGGTCAAACGATTGGGGTTAAAATTAAATCAGACGGCATCCTTGTGGTAGGTCATCATTTAGTTCAGGCTGACGAAAATTCAACTCGCTCGCCAGGTGAAGAGGCCGATGTGCAGGTAGGGGATCTTATCGTGAAAGTAAACGGCGATACCATTAAAGACGTCAAAAAAGTTGCACCCTATGTAGAACAGGCTGGTAAGCACGGTAAACCCTTAAAACTAATGTTAAAACGGAACGGCAAATTGATTGAAGCCACATTAAAACCGGTTTATGATCAAGTGGATAAAGCTTATCGAATGGGTTTATACATCCGTGATTCTGCTGCTGGCGTAGGCACTTTATCGTTTTACGCTCCAGATCAGAAAGTTTACGGGGCTTTGGGACATGTGATTTCGGATATGGATACGGGCACACCTATATCAGTAGACCGAGGTGAAGTGGTTTATTCCAACGTCACATCCATTTCCAAAAGTCATAACGGTGAGCCAGGTGAGAAGAGAGCCCATTTCTTTAATGAGGGCGAGGTCATCGGTAATATTCAGAATAATACGGAATTCGGTATTTTTGGCCAGATGCAGCAAAACCCTAATTATGCTTATTCTAATAAAGCGATTCCTGTTGCCTTTGCAGATGAAGTTGAAGAAGGACCCGCTCATATTTTAACGGTTGTGAACGGTCAGAAGGTCGAGAAGTTTGATATTGAGATTGTGCACACAGCTAAGCAAATGAAGCCGGCAACTAAAGGAATGATTATCAAAGTCACGGATCCAAAGCTGCTTAAACAAACGGGTGGTATCGTTCAGGGGATGAGCGGCAGCCCGATCATTCAAAATGGTAAATTAGTTGGAGCGGTCACCCATGTATTCGTGAATGATACGACCTCGGGTTATGGTTGTTATATGGAATGGATGCTGCGAGACGCTGGTATCATGCTGCGATCGAACACTCAAGAACTAAAGGCCGGTTAGTCCTTTAGTTCTTTTCGCTATTTTGTCGAAACCTATCTCTTTGTGTAAAAAAATAAAACAAAATATCATTATAAATGAAAAGTGAAAAAAAATAAAGAAAAAATAATATTCGACAGAAGGAAAAATATAGTATCTGTCGAATTTGTATAAAGTGAAAATAATGCTTACTCATATTTGACATGTCTAAGGAGGTCCATAACGTTGCAAAACATCGAAGTTCTATTAGCTGATGACAACCGTGAATTTACTAACCTGCTTTCTGAATACATATCGGATCAAGAGGATATGACGGTGGCAGGTGTCGCCTATAACGGGGATGAATTATTACAGTATATTCAAACGTTGGAAAGAGTGCCGGATGTATTAATATTGGATATTATTATGCCGCATCTCGATGGTTTAGGGGTGCTCGAGAAGCTGCGTGAAATGAATTTGAACCCTCAGCCTAAGATCATTATGCTGACGGCTTTCGGACAAGAGAATATTACTCAGAAGGCCGTTCAATTAGGGGCATCTTATTATATTCTCAAACCATTTGATATGGATGTCTTGGCCAGCCGTATTCGCCAATTGGTTTCTGGCGGTGGAGGGGTCTCATCTTCATCAAGCATGAGCTCATCTTTATCAAAGCCGAATGTCGTTCCGATTAGTAAAGGTAAAAACCTTGATGCCAACATTACGAACATTATTCATGAAATCGGTGTTCCAGCTCACATAAAAGGGTATCAATATTTACGTGAAGCTATTACGATGGTGTACAACAACATTGAAATTTTGGGTGCTATTACCAAAACGCTGTACCCGGCCATCGCAGATAAGTATAAAACAACCCCAAGCCGCGTAGAACGTGCGATTCGCCATGCGATTGAAGTGGCCTGGACGCGCGGTAACATAGACAGTATCAGCCACATTTTCGGATACACGATCAACATAAGCAAATCCAAGCCGACCAACAGTGAGTTCATTGCCATGGTGGCGGATAAATTAAGAATTGAACATAAAGTGTCTTGAAATAATGAAAATTCCTCTTGAGCGTTGCTCAAGGGGAATTTTTACGTAGTGCGCCACGCATGGCGCGTAGCTAGGCGGTGAAAGTCCGCTATGGGGGCT
>CAYUSG010000108.1:0-13465 GCA_964447355.1 uncultured Paenibacillaceae bacterium | reverse complement strand
TAGCTGAGCTTCAATCGGATTACGAGGTGCCACGTATTCAGTTTCAACAAGCTGTCGGCCTTCCGGCTCCGGCAGTGCTTGCAGATTTATCTTGCCGTTAGAAGTTACGGGCAATTGTTCAAGTTGAATGAAATAAGTTGGTATCATGTACCCCGGGAGTCTTTGGGATAAGAATCGCTTCACCGTTTGAGGCTGTATTGCATCTTCAGCCGTATAATAGGCGCATAACACCTTTTGACCTTCTTTATCCTCCCCGGCAATAACTACCGCTTCACGAACCCGTTCGACCTCAAGCAGCCTGGCTTCCACTTCTCCTAGTTCAATACGATAACCCCGGATTTTGACTTGATCATCGATTCGGCCTAAATATTCAATATGTCCGTCAGACCGCCATCTGCCCAGATCACCTGTACGATACATCCTCTCCCCTGGCACAAATGGGTTGCTGATAAACTTCTCAGCTGTAAGTTCCGGGTGGTTAAGATAACCTCTTGCTAGTCCTGGACCTGCAACAACCATTTCTCCAGATAGTCCAATCGGCTGCACACGATGCTCATCATCGAGGATATAGATACTGAGTCCAGGAAGTGCTTTTCCAATGCAGCTTGTGCCCTCACGTATATCTTCGTCTGTGAGTTCCATATACGATACATGAATGGTTGTTTCTGTAATGCCATACATATTGATCAATTGTATTTCAGGATATTTCAGCCTCCAGGGTTTTAATGCCCGTGGATTTAAGGCTTCCCCACCGAATATGACTTTTCGAAGGTGCAGCGCTTTAGTTTCGGCGGATACTTCTTCCTGCAGCAGCTGGTAGAAATAAGCTGGTGTTTGGTTCAAAATGGTAACCTGCTCATCCTTCAATAGCTGTAGGAATTGCCTAGGACTTCTCGCTGTCATCTGAGGTACAATGACCAATTTTCCGCCGAATAACAACGCACCGTACATTTCCCATACGGAAAAATCAAAGCAATACGAATGAAACATCGTCCATATATCAGACGCATTGAAATCAAATGTGCGGTTGGATAGCAGCTGCACTACATTCTGATGTTCAATTAAAGTCCCCTTCGGTTGACCGGTAGTGCCTGACGTATAAATGACATACGCTAAATTCGAAGGTTTAATATCTATGTGCAGATTAGACTGGCTTTCATCGCAGTAGTTCTCGTAATGATCTACTAGCACCTTGATACCATCGAAGTTGACGTGTTTTTCCAGCTCTGATTGGAGCAGCAGGATTTGAGCACCCGAATCCGCCAGCATGAATTGAATGCGTTCCTTAGGATACGTTGGATCAATAGGAACATAAGCCCCTCCAGACTTCAGAATCGCCAACATGCTGACGATCATATCCAAGGACCTGTCACAAACAATAGCAATCAATTGTTCCGATGTGACACCTTTAGACTGCAAATGATGAGCCAGTTGATTCGCCTTCGAATTTAGTTCAGCAAAGGTCATTTCCTCATCTTCGAACACGACAGCTGTATGATTCGATGTGCGTTCCACTTGCGCTTCAAACCATTGATGCAGCGTTGTAACCAGCGGATCAGCAAGTGATGGCTCATTAATTCGGTTAAGCAACTCCATTTGTTCCTCATCATGCATGAAACGATAAGACGAAAGTTTGCCATGAGGCTGCTCCAATACAGCTTGGATCAATTGAAGAAAGTGTTGAGACATACGTTCAATCGTATCGCGTTCGTATAAGGAAGTGGCATATTCTAGTTCGCAATATATTTGCCCCCTATGCTCGCTCGCGGTCAAAGACAGGTCAAATTTGGCCACTTGATAATCGTACGTATAAGGCTTCAATGTCAGACCTTCCAAGCTGCGTTCCGTCTTCTCAGTGTTTTGCATAATAAACATCGTATTAAACAGAGGGTGTCGACTCATGTCTCTCTTTAGCGGGAGCTGTTCTACCAACGTGTCAAATGAATAGTCCTGATGGCGATAGGCGTCTAAGGTTTGGGCTCTAACCTCCTGCAAGTACGCTAAAAAGGTTTTGTCGCTCGAGGGATTGCTGCGAATCGCTAGTGTATTAACGAACATGCCGATGATCGGCTCCATATCTGCGTGCGTACGGCCAGCAATCGGTGTGCCCACGATGATGTCATCTTGCCCGCTGTATTTATGAAGAAAGGTTAAATATACGGCGAATAATACCATAAATAAGGTAGCATCTTGCTGCTGAGCAAGCAGTTTCAAGCTTTTACTATGCCGTTCATTAATGGTAAATGACAGCCGGTCTCCCGCGAAGCTTTGAACAGGCGGTCTTATATGATCTGTCGGAAGCTCCAGTATGGGGAGTTCCCCGGAGAATACATCCAGCCAATAGGCCTCTTGAGCTTGTATCCGTTTGAATCCGGCTTCAGACTGCTGCCATACCGCAATATCTTTATATTGCAGCCTTAACGGCGGGAGCGTCTCACCAGCATAGAGCCGCGCAAACTCATCCATCAGGTTATTGATGGAAACGCCATCAGAAATCATGTGGTGCATATCGAATAATAGAAGGTGGTCGGACGATGGTGATGTATCGTTCCCACCCTGTCCAGTTAATGCAATCAGCCCGACGCGAAGCAGCGGCGGCTTCTCCAAATCAAACACCCGTACAAAATCACGAACGACATCTTGAGCCGTATCTTCCGTTGCCTCTAAGTAGTTCACAGTAAAAGCGAAGTCTTGATGTATGTATTGTACTAACTCCCCCTCCACGATCTTAAACCCGGTACGCAACGATTCATGGCGTGCAATTAAGCTTGTAAAAGCGCTCTCCAATGCCGCTCGATCCAATGTGCCTTCGAGCCGCAGCACGGCTGGCATATTATACGTTAAAGAAACGCCTTCCACCTGCTGCAGAATATATAATCGTTTCTGTGCTGAGGATACGGGATAGTAGGGACGATCTTCCGCATTGGGGATTGCAATATAGGTTGTTGTCTCCCTATTCTCCAATGCTTCAGCCAGCTGTTCTATCGTCGGGAACTGGAATACCTCCCAGAGTGGAACCTCGATGTTCATTGTTTGGTAGATGCGGCTAATTAATGTAGTTGCTCGCAGGGAATGGCCGCCTAGATGAAAGAAGTTATCCTTCACACTGATGTCATCGATGCCCAATAACTCTTCCCAAAGCTTTGCCAAATCACGTTCTAGTGGGGTACGCGGTGCTACATATTCAGCCCGGTCCTGGGAATATTGCTCTGGATCTGGCAGCGCGCCACGGTCAATTTTCCCATTAGGTGTCAGCGGCATCTGATCCAACAGAATAATATAGGAAGGCAGCATATATGCAGGTAATGATTGAGACAACGTCTGCCTTAAATTCTCAGATGTTACGGATGAAGTTGTAACGACATAAGCACACAGCGCTTTTTGACCCGCGGCATCCTCACGCACCAGGACAACGGATTCCTGCACAACCTCCAACCGCTGTAATGCAGTTTCCACTTCACTGGGCTCAATGCGGTAACCACTAAGCTTTAATTGATCATCTATCCGACCTATGTATTCAATATTCCCGCCTGGCAGCCACCTAGCCAGATCTCCCGTTCGGTATAACCGTTCGCCAGGGACCAGCGGGTTCTCGATAAATGTTTCATTCGTTAGCTCAGCTCGATTCATGTAACCGCGGGCTAAGCCTCGTCCTGCAATGCAAAGCTCACCAGGTAATCCGATCGGCTGAAGCTTATCAAGTTCATTTACAATATATAAGGTTGTATTGGCAATAGGTTTACCAATGGTTAAAGGATCGTTCGAACTGCCAATAAGCGCCGAAGTTGTAATCCCGCTATTCTCCGTTGGGCCGTACTCATTATACAACTTAATGTTGGGGGTTAAATCGAATACATTTTCAACCAAGCCGCGGACCAATTTTTCTCCGCCTACAACCAGGCATTGTAGAGTAGATACATCCCTAGGTTCAGCCAATTCAAAGATTGAAAGCAAAAAACTAGGTGCTCCTTGTAGATGAGTGATCTGCTGCTTAGCAACCGTTCTCAGAACTGTGAACGGATCTTTACGATCCTGAGCATTCAGCAAAATCAACGTGGAGCCGGATAATAGTGTCGGGTAAAAATGCGTAATAAACGAATCAAATACAAACGGATTCAACATGAGTGCCCGGTCTTTATCCGTATAATGATAAGTCGTAATTTTCCATTGAAGTGTATTCATGATGCTGCGGTGCTCGACCATTACCCCTTTGGGATGACCCGTCGTACCAGAGGTGTAAATCACATACGCCAAATCTTCAGCGCGATAATGCAATGGTAAATTTGAGGCTTCTTCAGCATACGAAGCACGGTCATCAAGAAACAGTAAAGGATAGTCGGAAGAAGGCATCCGGTCTTTTAACTGGGATGGAAGCAGTACAATGCTCGCTCCAGAATCCCTCAGAATGTGTTCAATGCGTTCGTACGGGTATGAAGGGTCTAGGGGCACGTAAGCTGCCCCTGCCTTCAAGATCGCGAACAGGCCGATCCCCATTTCCAGGGAAGGCTCGCACATAAGTGCGACCCGTTGATTGGGTTGTATTCCGTTGCTGATTAAAGTACGTGCTAATTGATTAGCTCGTTCATTAAGCGCTTGATAAGTCATGAAATCCTGTTCAATTTGAAGTGCGATATGCTCTGGTGTTCGTTCAGCCTGCTGTTCAAACATTTGATGAATGGTTCCCGCACCATGAGGATACTCAGTTGCTGTACGATTGAAATCCGCGAGAAGTTGCTGTTCTTGAGATGTAAGCAGATCAACTTCTTCAATGCTCATATCTGCATGTACAAGCAGCCTGGATAAGAGTTCAATAAAATGCTCTGCCAACTGAGCTATGATGAACGACTCATAGCAGGTGCTGTAGCTAATGTCCAGTTCGATACAGTCTTCTTCCAGCTTAAAATGAAACAATAGATCGTACACAAGCTTGTCTTGATACTCCACAGAATGAATTGGGCTGCAGGCTACAACTGTATTGATCTGTGGCAGACCTTCGGCTGTATAGGGTAAATCCACATATTTAGCCAAGCTCCTAAATGGAATGTGTTGATGCTTGACAGCTTCACTGACCGTGATTTTACTTTGTTGAAACAATGACTTAAATGAACTGCTCCGCTCCATTTGATGCCGCAATATCAAAATATCTGTGTTAGATCGCAGGACTTCTTGCTGTCCCGCGATCTTTGGCATCCCTACAATGATGTCTGACTCGCTAGTGTACTTGTAAAGCAAACATTGTATGCCTGTATACAGCAGCATAAATGCTGCCATATTGGACCCTTTGGCAAGAGATCCAATATGCTTAGTTAACTCTTGGGGAAAAACAGTGCGCAGTGATTGAACGCTATTATGAACGCCTAGTTTTCGGTTTGCACCCCTAATACTATGAGGCAGGGAAGTGATTCTAGATTCACTGTCAAACATCGTTTTCCAAAACTTCTCTTCTTTTTCAAATAGCGTTTTCACTGGAATCACCTCTATTACTCTTTTACTCTATCCGTATTTACAAGCCGCCCCGCTCACTCCGTTACTCCGTTAGAACACGTCAAATCCGAACATATCTTCTTCCACAGCGGTTTTGGCTTCGATGAGTTGAATATCCTTAATTTGAATCGTTGGCTGCTGATGCACCTGGGTCAACAACTTTAAGAAATGAGAGGCCAAATCCTCAATCGTTTGGGATTTAAATAATGATCTGTTGTACTCAAAACACCCTATCCACTGATCTTGTTCAAAGCTTATACTGAGTGCCAAATCCATTTTTACATTTTGCTGTTGTTGTTGATACGGCTTAATCGTTAACGATTCGATCTCGATGTCCTGAACTTCGGTGTTCTGCATAATAAACATCACATCAAACAGCGGATTACGGCGTTTATCAGGCTTCAACTCGAGCATCTGCACAAGCGCATCAAATGGATAGTCTTGATGGTCATATGCGTCCAAAGTATGTTGTTTGACTTCCTTAATGTAGCCGTCAAAGGCTTTGTCGTCCTTCGGAAAATGTCGTAACGCAATTGTATTAACGAACATTCCGATTAATGGTTCCAAGTCAGCATGGCGTCTGCCGGCAATCGGTGTGCCAATAATGATGTCATCTTGCCCGCTGTATTTGCTCAGCAGGACACTAAATGACGCTAACAACACCATATAAAGTGTGGATTGATTACTTAGTGCCACTTCATTTAAACCTTTCATCAGTTCAGAATCTAAGACAAACTTATACGATTGCGCACGATTACCTTCAACTACGCCTCTTTCAAAATCGATTGGGAGGTTTAATTCAGGAAGTTCACCCTTAAACACATCCAACCAGAAGGCTTCCTGTCGTTTCATCTGCTCGTTGGCTATCGCGTCTTGCTGCCACACTGCATAGTCTTTGTACTGAAGACGAAGCGGTTCTAGGGTCATTCCTGCATACAATTGAGCGAACTCTTGCACCAGAATGTTCATCGATACGCCATCAGAAATAATATGGTGCATATCAAACATTAACAGGTGATAGCTCACTTGGATTGAAATGAGCTTAACCCTCAGCAGCGGTGATTGTTTCAAATCAAAGCTTCTAACAAATTGGTGTATATGTGTGTCTATTTCCGCTTCACTTGCTTCTGCAAATTCCACATTAAAGGTTACATGCTTAGAAATACGTTGAACAGGCTGTCCCTGATGCGTATCAAAGCTGGTGCGCAAAGCTTCATGGCGGTGGATTAATTGAACAAAGGCGTGTTCGAGACGTTCTCGATCAAGATTCCCTTCAATACTAACGATCCCTGGCATATTGTAGCTTGTTGCTGCCGGATTCATTTGCTGCAGTATATACAACCTTTTTTGTGCTGATGACACGGGATAATGAGGGCGTTCTTCTACCTTCTCAATGGCTGCATAAGCCAGCTGTTCTTTCTCTGAGATCACCCTTGCCAGCTGCTCGATCGTCGGGAATTGGAACACCTCTCGAAGCTGAATATCAACGTGCAGCATTTTGTAGATCTGACTCACCAATACAGTGGCGCGCAGTGAATGACCGCCGAGGTCAAAGAAATCGTCTTTGATGCCAATGCCCTGCATCTTCAGAATTTGTTCCCACAGGGATACGAGTTGTTCTTCTATATGCGTTCGTGGCGCTTCATAGTTATCCTTGCTTTGAATACTACTTTCAAGTTTAGGCAGTGCTTTTCGGTCAACCTTTCCATTAGGAGTAAGCGGAATTCGCTCCAGTGGTACGAAAAATGCCGGAATCATATAATGCGGCAAATGACGTGACAGCTCTTCACGCACCTCCTGGATTTGCAGGTCTGCGCTTCCTGCCACATACGCATACAATTCCTGCTGACCGTGCTCATCCTTCTTGGCTAATACGGCGGCTTCTTGAATGGAATTTAATGCTAGAAGCTGACTCTCCACTTCGCTAAGTTCAATTCGGAAGCCGCGGATTTTGACTTGATGATCTAAGCGCCCCGCGTACTCAATCGTTCCATCAGGGAGCCATCGCGCCAAATCCCCTGTACGGTACATTCGTCGTCCCGGTGTGAAAGGATCAGCAACAAATCGCTCCGTCGTTAAAGCTTCTCGGTTCCAATAGCCTTTGCCTACACTGTCACCTGAAACATATAATTCCCCAGTCACACCAACGGGCTGCGGCCTGCCTTTTGGACCCAGAATGTAAATCGCTGTGTTGGCAATTGGGCGGCCAATCGGCGGCAGAGTCTTGATCTTATCATCATTAGGCTCAATGGTGTAGGTTGTGACGACATGCGTTTCGGATGGTCCGTAATGGTTGTGCAACGCAATCTGATATCGCCTTAAGAGCTCTTGTAAACGCTGATTCACAATGAGCTGCTCACCTGCAGTAACGATATGTTTTACACAACGCGGGAAGCTGACAGCATAATCGGGCTCGTTAAATAAGAACTTAATTAAGGCTGCCGGCAAATATAAGATGTCCAGCTGGTGTGCTTCGATAAATGCGAACAGCTTTTCAGGGCTCTTCTTCGTTTCCTCTCGTATGAGATAAAGCTGACCTCCACTGAGCAGAGTGGAGAAGATTTCCTGATAGCACACATCAAAGCTGATGGTCGTATATTGTAAAACTTTCGCTGCTTTCGGCAGGCTCGTCAATGTCAATTGATATTGGATCAGATTCACTAGATTTCCATGTTCGAGCATTACGCCCTTTGGCTTGCCTGTTGTTCCAGATGTGTAGATCACATACAGTTAATCCGCGCTTCGGTTCACTGCGGTTAGATTATCTATAGGACCTTGGAAAAGCTCGGCGTCGTCTAAATTTAATGTAGTGATATCATCTGGAATTGCTGTGACATATTGAGTTTGAGTTAGCACCCATTGAATGCCGCTGTCAGACAACATGTACTCCATTCGATTAGCTGGATACGCTGGATCGATCGGAACAAACGCCCCTCCAGCTTTTAATATAGCTATGATACCGATGACCATTTCCATTGAACGTTCAGTCATGACGCCTACCAACTGATCTGGTCCTACACCTTGATCTCTTAACCTGCGTGCTAATTGATTCGCCTTTGCATTTAACGCTTCATAAGTTAATTGTTGATCCTCATAAACAACAGCAATATGATCAGGATTCTGCTTCACTTGCGCTTCGAACCACTCATGAAGGGTTCCATGTTCTGAAACTATCGCAGCTGTTGCATTAAAGCCTTCCAGAACTTGAACTTCCTCGTCTGGGGTCATGAGATTTAGGGCTGACAGTTGAGTTTTTGGATTGCTGACGATCATGTCGATGCATTGAAGAAAATGCTTCATCATGCGTTCAATCGTTGATCGTTCGAACAGAGCAGTGCTGAACTCAAACGTACAATGAATTGTATCCATATCCTCCATCGTGTTAAGGGTCAAATCAAACTTCGATGCATGATGATCCGATTCCAACGTTTTAAACTGCAACCCAGCGATACTCTGTTCTGTTTGCTCTACGTTCTGAAGAATAAACATCGTATCAAACAACGGATTTCGACTAAGATCTCGCTCAAGCGCAAGGCTTTCCACTAAGCTTTCAAATGGATATGATTGATTCGCATAAGCGTTGAGTGTATACTCTTTCATCTCCTGCAAATACGTTTCGAAAGTCTTATCTCCCGAAGGATAACAACGGATCGCTAACGTATTAACAAACATGCCTATCAAGGGTTCAAGATCCGCATGTGTCCTGCCGGCAATAGGCGTTCCAATCACAACATCTTCTTGACCGCTGTATTTGTACAGGAATGTACTGTAAGCTGCCAGTAAAACCATGTACATTGTGGCTCCTGCCTTGGAAGCTAACGCTCTCAGAGCTGTGGTATGTTCGCAATTGATCGTAAACGATAATCGGTCGCCTTCAAAGCTTTGTACTGGAGGACGCGGTCGATCCGTTGGCAGTGCAAGAATAGGTAGTTCTCCTGAGAACTGCTTGTGCCAATAGGCAGCTTGCTCTTGATACCTCAACTGCTCTTGTTCAGTTTGCTGCCACATGACGTAATCCCTGTATTGAAGCTGCAGCGGCTCTAACCTTTCACCCGCATATAATCGGATAAACTCCTCTACTAATATACTGCGAGATACGCCGTCAGAGATAATGTGGTGCATATCGAGCAGTAGGTAATGGCGATCTGGACTGACCTTAATTAATCCTGCTCTAAATAGCGGCGGCTGGTTGAGTTCAAAAACTCGAACGAATTGCGGGACAAGCTTGGCGGCACCCACCTCGTCAGACTCGATATATTCCATGTGGAATTCAACAGTGTCATAAATGCGCTGAATAGGTTCGCCTTGATCTATTTCAAATCCGGTTCGCAGTGTTTCATGCCGTTTAATAAGCTCTCGGAATATCGCTTCACATCGTTGTGGATCAAGCTCCCCTTCAATAAGCAGCACCTCAGGCATGTTATAGCTTAAAGCAGCACCTTCAAGCTGATGCAAAATATACAGCCGCTTTTGAGCTGATGAAACAGGATAAACCTCCCTTGTCTCTGCTTTGGGAATCGACATGAAATGGTGCGTATGCTTAAGCTGGTTCTCAATTATTTGCGCCATTTGTTGAATGGTTGGGTACTGGAATACAGCTCGAAGCGGTATGTCGATCTGCATCGTTTTATGAATGTGAGCTACGAGTGTTGTTGCGCGCAGCGAATGTCCTCCGATCTCAAAGAAGTTATCCAGCACACCTATCTTGTTGACGCCAAGGATCTCCTGCCATAGCGTAGCCAACTGCATCTCAATCTCAGAATGAGGCGGTACATATTCAGCAGCCATTTGCCGCATTCCATCAGGCTGCGGAAGAGCTGTGTAATTCACTTTGCCATTAGCCGTTACAGGCATTTGATCCAAACGGATAATATGTGACGGGACCATATACCGCGGCAAGCTTTCTGATAACTTCAAGATCACTTTAGAGATTTCAAGCGATTCAGGTGCCACAACATAGCCGCATAATAATTGGTGACCGTGTTCGTCAGTTCGAGCTACAACCACAGCATCCTGTATATCAGTTAACTCCAGCAGGTTGGATTCCACTTCACCTAGCTCAATGCGATAGCCGTGAATTTTCACTTGATCGTCTATCCGTCCAACGTATTCCAGATTTCCATCCGGCAGCCATCTAGCTATGTCACCTGTTCGGTAGACCCGAGTATTCGGTAGACTAGGATGAGCCACAAAGGAATGGTCGGTTAATTCCGGCTTATGAAGATATCCCCTTGCTACCCCATCACCTGCGATATAAATTTCTCCCGGCACTCCGATTGGTACAGGCACACCAGCGTAATCCAAAACATAAATATGTGTGTTATATGCTGGTTTTCCTATCGGAACTGAATATCCATTCGCTTGATTCGGATCAAATGGATAGATCATACAGCCAATCGTCGCTTCAGTCGGGCCATATTCATTAAATAGGCGAACATTGGGACCGAATTGCTTAACCGCCTCTTCCGCCAATGCAGTTTCTAATAATTCCCCCCCGACTACGAATGTGTTTAATCGGGTTGGCTTTGAGCGAGTTGCTAACAACATTTTTAAATGGGACGGAGTAAGCTTAATTAATCCTGCTTGGTCTTCTTCCATGATTCTAGGCAGCGCTTCAATGGGATCTTCCTCATATAGAACAATTCGCAGTCCTGACAATAAGGGGACAAAGATCGAAGTCGCCGTCAAGTCAAAGGAAAGTGACGAGTATAACGGAACCGCTTCGGTCTGCGGGTTTAGATACATTGCTTTTGCCCAGTACACATAGTTCACAAGATTGCGATGAGAAATCATCACTCCCTTGGGCTTTCCTGTGGAGCCAGATGTATACATCACATAAACTAAATGCTCTGATCCGCCTGCGCCTTCCAAGTTTGTACATGGATTGCTGTACAGATCTTCGTTTGTAAGATCTAAGCATTCCACATCTAGTCCTAAGGACTTCGTGTGACTTCGGATCAACACGAGTTCAGCTTGCGAATCTTCCACCATATAACGTACACGATCTATTGGATAAGATGGATCAATAGGAACGTATGCTCCTCCTGCCTTCAACACTGCCAAGATGGCAATGATCATTTCAATGGACCGTTCAGACCAAATCGCAACGGTCTGATCCCTGCCTAGACCTTTTGCCTTTAAAGTATAAGCTAACTGATTCGCTCGCTCATTTAGTTCCATATACGTAAGCTGCTTCTCGCCATGATCAATCGCGATAGCGTCTGGTGTAAGCGCAGCCTGGTCCTCGAACCACTGATGAATGGATTGTTCGCTTGGGTACGCCGCGTCTGTTTCGTTAAACGCCACCAGAAGCTGATGCTTTTCACTTTCGCTCATGATCTCTAATGCAGCAAGCGTTGCCTCCGATTGATTCACAATGGCATCTATCAACTGCGTGAAATGCCCGGCCATCCTCACGATGGTCTCTTGTTTAAAGAGTGAAGTTGCATATTCGAATTCACAAGCTATGGAACTCCCTTGCTCAATAGCTGTTAAGGTCAAGTCGAACTTTGCCGCGCGATATTCTGTCTCGTACGGTTTAATGGTGATGCCCTCTAAGCTTTGCTCTGATTGCTCAGCATTTTGCAGCACGAACATAGTGTCGAACAACGGATGGCGGCTGAGATCACGATGCAGCGGCAGCTGCTCCACCAAGGCTTCAAAAGGATAGTCTTGATGAGCATAGGCGTTTAGAGTCTGCTGTTTCACTTCGTTCAAAAACGTCAAGAACAACTTATCTGCACGCGGATAACTTCGAACAGCCAGCGTATTAACGAACATCCCAATCAACGGTTCTAAATCGGCATGAGTTCTTCCGGCAATCGGCGTGCCTACCATGACGTCCTCTTGTCCGCTGTACTTTTGCAACAATACAGCATAGGCTGCAAGCAACACCATGTATAAGGTTACGCTTTGTTGTTTCGCCAGCGCTCTTAAAGCTTCACCCTGATTCTCACTGATGCTGAACTTGAAGCTTGCTCCCTCATGTCTCTGTACTGCCGGGCGCGGGTAATCTGTTGGCAGCTCCAACACCGGAAGCTCTCCAGACATAACATCCAGCCAGTAAGCTTTCTGGGCTTTGAGCTTCGCTTTCTCTGCTTCAGACTGCTTCCATACGGCATAGTCTTTATACTGAATACTTAGTGGCGGTAAAGCTTCACCAGCATATAAATGAAGGAATTCATCGACCAAAATGCTCATGGACACACCATCTGAAATGATATGGTGAATGTCACATAACAGCAGGTGTTGATCGGATGTTACCTGATCATTCTCTTGCTTTACAGTAATCAAACCCACACGAAGTAATGGCGGCCTGTTTAATTCAAACGCACGAACGAATTGACCGATGACCTGCTCCGCTTCCAATTCAGAAGTCTCTGCGAAGCTGATATTAAAATCAACCGATTCATGGATGATTTGAACAAGCTCACCATCCACCATTTCGAAACCGGTTCGCAGTGTTTCATGACGTGCCAGCAGCTTGCGGAAGCTCTCTTCCAAACGTCTCCGGTCCAGCTCGCCCTGGAGATGAAACATACTTGGCATGTTGTAGCTTAAATTCGCATCAGTCTCTCCCAATTGCTGCAGGATGTATAGGCGTTTCTGAGCTGAGGACACAGGGTAGCTTGAAGCCAGTTCAGCTGCTGGTATCGGTACATAATGATTTACTGCCCTGCTGCTGATCAACTCCGCCATTTCCTCGATCGTAGGGAATTGGAATACGTCCCGCAATGCAAGCTCTACATGCATCTCTCTGTGAACTCGGGTAACTAGCGTAGTCGCACGCAGTGAATGCCCTCCCAGCTCGAAGAAATGATCCTTTACACCTACTCGATCTACACTGAGAACCTCTTGCCATAAGCGTACTAATTCAGCTTCAATTGTCGTCCGTGCTGCAACATAATATGCTTCAATTAATGATCTGGCTTCTGGCCTTGGCAGCTTGTTTCTATCAATCTTGACATTAAACGAAACCGGA
>CAYUSG010000107.1:0-13483 GCA_964447355.1 uncultured Paenibacillaceae bacterium | reverse complement strand
TGCAATATAATCATCAACTCAATAACACGGGCTCAGTAAAGGCTTCCATTCATAATATCATTAGCACGGAAACCATAACCCAATTAAGTGAAGAGGATAACAAGAACAGGTTAGGATGGAAGGATTCGACGCAACAGTATACGGAATATATAGGATCAGGAAGTCACAATGAGATGCTTGAATCTATTCATTTAAAGCTTAATGTTCAGGTGATTGAACACATATTACATCAACGCAATCATGCATAATTAGTATCTATTAAAAACCTGCTGACAGAAGCATTCACTTTTAGAAGGTTTTATTTCCTTATCGAAGATATTTCCCTGAAAGTAATGATTGATAATGTTATATAATGGATATATACAAAATGGTTAGGAGTTGTTTGGATGGTTGAATGGGTTCAACAGGCAGATGGAATATGGCAGTACATTGTTTTATTTTTAATATCGATTTTGCCGTTCTTAGATGTGTTCTACATTATTCCAGTAGGCATTGCTTTAGGCATGTCACCCGTAGCTGTTGGCATCATTTCTTTTGCTGGAAATTTCATTATGGTGGTAGTCATGGCGATGTTTTTCAAACAAATTTCAGAATGGCGTAACAAACGAAGAGAGAAGAAGGGAATTGCAGGGCCTACGAAAAAGGAAACGAAAGCAAGACACATATGGGAAAAATACGGCCTGCCTGTGTATTCTTTACTTTCTCCCTCGATACTTGGCACAGACTTTGCGGCACTTACTGCGCTTTTATTTGGATCCTCTAGAGTAAGAGTGGTTACCTGGTTAGGAGCCAGCCTAGTCATTTGGTCGCTTGTAATGACTGTCGGTTCGGTATATGGTCTCAAGTATATTAATTGGATATAATTAGTTGAAATTGAAACATCTCTATAATTTATGCTTATAATCTGCGGTTCTTATTTACCGGCCAAGAGAAATAACCCCAATGATGATAGTTCATCATTGGGGTTATTTTCATTTAAGGCTCAAATTCATAATTGGGATAAACATAAGTGTTTTCAGGCGCATCAATGATAGTAATGGATTCAATATTGAGCTTCATAATTTCCATATCATTAAACTTAGTTTTATCTAAAGTCCCTATGACTTCAACCCAAGTATCATCGGCGTACTTTTGTGCCCCTGCATATTCGGACAGGATACCGTATGGAGCGGCGTCTGCTGAACAACAAGACATAGCGAAACGACTCACTGCAAATTGATCTTCTGACATTTGCTCATGGCGATACACAAACCCGCTCATTTTTATTTTTTTACCCGAAAATTGATCTAGATAGAGGTCCAGAGTTGTAATGGTTTCTATAAATAATTCCTCTTTAATAGGGATGACCTCTTGGGTATATAACTGTTTAGCGAATTTTGCATAGTATTCTGTAAATATATCATGTGGAAATATGGCATCCAAATCTTCTTGATTCACGGGTTGTTTTGGTTTCTCTTCAGGTTGAACCAGTACTTTCTCGTATTGAATTTCTGCTTTAATTTGAGAAGAACTGCTGAAATTTACCCCTTTTTTGTCTGCCATTACACTGCCTAATGCATAGTCAGGAAGTAAAAAACCGAGTAGAAGAGGGAACAGAAATAAACTATAAGCCACTGAATGTTTCCAGCGTGAAGCAGCTATATGTTGACACGCGCATCCCGCTTCTTTTCTTCCAAGTAAGGATTTAAAACCCAAAAATAACTGATAAACACTTATGACATACAAGGCAATAGCTGATAATTTCACATACACCGTCATTCGAGGAGCAATATAATACAACAATAGATCGTTTCTAACTAAATAAACAATATATACTGCCAAAGCAAATAATAACAACCCTCGAAACAAGTGATGAAATGTTATGTTAGGCTTTTGCATAAACGTACCTCCTGATCAATAAGTCAAAATCTACTATAGTATTATTGCATCAAAGATCATAGATATTCCAATGACCACAATGCTAATAACGCTCATTAAAAATATGACAAAACGAAGCTTGAAAGCAGATAGCATCATCAATGTATTCTTCAGGTCAAGCATTGGACCCAAGACCAAAAAGGTTAGAAGCGATCCCGTTGAGAAGGTCGTTGTAAAGGACGCAGCAACAAAAGCATCAGAAGTAGAGCAGATCGATAAGATGTAAGCAAAACCCGCCATAAATAAATGTGATGTCCATTCACTTTGTCCAATAGCCACTAGACTTTCTCGTGCTACAGTGGTTTGGATCAAAGCTGTAATGATCGCTCCGAAGAGTAAGTATTTTCCCATATCAAAAAATTCATCCGACGCATGCCCTAGCGTAGAGAAAAAGCCTGGTTGTTGAGGATGGTTATGCTGGTGATCATGTGAGTGCAGAGATGATCGATGTACGGCTTTCAGTGGCGATGCTTTAATACATTTATACACTATAAACCCAATGAGGAAAGCTGAGACCAAGGCAAGCGCCATCCTGGAGTATGCTATTTGTGGATTGGAGCGAAACGCCATATAAGTAGAGGCGAACACTACCGGATTTAGAATCGGACCTGAAATAATATATGTGATCCCGAAGTAAGGAGGCAATCCTTTTTGAATTAATTTACGAACAACAGGAATCATTCCACACTCACATAAAGGAAAAATCACACCCAAGAAACAAGCAAAAATTAAGCCTAGAAATGGATTTTTAGGAATGAATCTAGCAATCATTTCTTCCTTTACGAATACATTCAGTACAGCTGCAACGATTACACCTAACAAAATGAAGGGAATAGCTTCTAGAAATATACTTAGAAAAATCGTTTTAAAGCCCTGAAGTGAATCCATGGATATGAGAGATGAATTCATAAAGGTCAAATACAGTAAAATCAAACATCCAATAGCAAGGATATTCGTTAACCCCTTAAAGATTGGTGATGTCATCTTATGATAGCCCCTTAACAGTAATGATTACGATTATTATATATTATGATAGGAATTTAGTACATAGTACAACCATTTTTTATGAATATATCGAAAGTGAAGGGATAACTATTACCAATTTGTGTGCCTAATTTATAACCGATTGCTTCAGTTTAGTCAATTCACCCGTGCGATACCGCAACCAGGTTTCCACTTGTGTCTTATTTCGTATGTTCAGTTTTTCCTTTACCAAATATTGATAAATAGATGTTGACTACCCTACAAAAATTAGATAACATGTAAATCGTAACAATTACGATTAAGGAGGAAACAAAAAAAGCATTACATTAAATATGTCCAGAGGGTAGTAGTGATGATGAAACGAGAGATTGATTTTATTAAATTCAACCCAACCCAGAATATGACCATTCTTGTGAAGACAAAACATCCAGTTGAAACGTATCAGCAGATCGCTTCAAAAATCATGTCCTATGACAGCTTATATGCAGAACAAGTAGGATTTATTGAAAAACCAATGTCAAATAAAGCTTCTGCCTGCCTGCAAATGGCAGGTGGCGAGTTTTGTGGGAATGCATGCATGTCACTAGCTGCTTATATCGCTGCACAACAAGGATGTGAATCGGTTGATGTAACGGAAATTATACTGGAAGCTTCAGGGACAGACGGCTTGATCGTATGTCAAGTGAAAAAACTAGGTGATTCTTACCGTTGTCAACTTGCGATGCCAGTTCCTCACAAGGTTGAGCAAAGGACCGTGACGTATGAGGGGCAAGACTTAGATATTGTAATAGTGCGATACCAAAATTGTATTCACATTGTGATTGAAGTGAACGCATTTAATGACGCCGTGAGAGAAAAAGCACAGACTTTAGCCAAGTTGCTTGGCGTCACTTTGGGAGCGAACTTGATTGGCATCTTATTATTTAGGTCAGATACCACTGAATTGGAGCCGCTTATCTACATTCCGCTGCTGGACAGTATGGTTTGGGAGAGGGGGTGTGGATCAGGTACTGCATCCGTTGGAGCTTACATGGCTTGGAAACGAAAGGGAGCGATCTCGGCGCCTATACGGCAATCCGGCGGCACGATTCATGTCAAGGCAGATTGTGAACAAGGGGCGATCACCCATGTAACCATCGAAGGGTGTGTCGCCATTGTAGCAGAAGGCACCGCTTATATAGATGTTTAGCTAATTAATTGTATGGAGGTAATACATGAAAACACAAGAAACCGCAACTTTCCAGTTGACAGAGTATCTGGAAAAATTCACACATTTAGTACAAAGATATGACGGTACACCTCTTCACAGCTCGGAACTGGAGATGATCATAGACCACTATTCAAAATTCGTAACAAACGAGAATAATATAGACGTCTGGGAGAGGTTGGATAAAGACGAGCCCAACACAAGAGGGCCCTGTTCATTGATTTCAGATCTAAGGAAAACATCTGCCGCGTGTGTTGCGATCATGGAAAAATACCGCGCTTTGAAACTGTTGAACGGTCATGCGGATATAACGGACTATTTTAAAAACATTGAATCCTGCATTGAAGAGGAGTTTGGAAGCTTTCGACTGACGGCGGATTCCAAGGTATTAATGATAGGTTCAGGTTCATTTCCAATGACACCATTGGTCATAGATAACCGAACAGGAGCAGAAGTTGTGGGGATAGATATTGATGATGAAGCAATAGAACTCGGATGCCGTGTGGTTGATAGATTAGGAAAGGGACTGAATATTACTTTACTCAAAGCGCTTGTGGAAGAGCTTGAATTTACGAAGGAAGCGACCCATGTCATATTCAGCTCAACGATTGAGAATAAATACGACATGCTGGACCAGTTGCATCCATTGACAAGTGAGGATGTGGTCGTGGCGATGAGATACGGTGATCGGTTGAAGTCCTTATTTAACTACCCTATGAGAGAGGTCGATGCGCAAAAATGGAGTCTGGCTCAAACCGTATTACGTCCGAATCATGTGTTTGATATCGCCTTATACACCAAAGCGTAGCAGCCTGCTGCGTAGAAAGGAAGCTGATATGAATTATATGCAGCGTGTTTTGTTATTGGGAACGGGACCTGCGTCCATTCAACTAGCTGTTATTTTAAAAAATCATCTGAACAGCTGTATCGGTATCGTTGGACGGGAGTCAGTTCGTTCGGAATCCTTCTTTACAGCACTTGAGCAAACAGATCAACGCATTCGTGTAGACATTCAAAATGAAAAGCATCAAAGAATGGAAGGAGAGTGCAGCATTGATCAAGTGTTCAAGGGATATAGTACCGTTACAGGCCGTTGGGATACCATAATTCTGTTAGTTACAACAGATGCTTATATCGATGTTTTGAAGCAAATCCCTGTTCAACAGTTAAAGCAAGTAAAGTGTATTGTATTAATATCCCCCACTTTCGGCTCAAACAGCCTAGTGCGTCATTATATGAGGGATATTGATTCGAACGCGGAAATTATTAGTTTTTCTACATACCTTGGCGATACACGCTGGGTGTACGACAGTCCGTCCCAACATGTCATCACGACAGGGGTCAAGAAAAAGGTCTTCATCGGTTCTTCACATGGCCTGTCCACAACAACTAAAAAGCTTTCCGAAATATATGACCACTTGGGTATTGCTTTGGAAGTTTTGGAATCCCCAATCGAGGCGGAAACTCGAAATATATCTTTGTATGTGCACCCGCCGCTATTCATGAATGATTTCTCGCTCAGCGTCATCTTCGGTAAGTCCGAGATCATAAAGTATGTGTATAAAATGTTTCCAGAGGGACCAATTACGCAATATTTAATTCGCGATATGCTGGCTCAATGGAAAGAGATTACGAGTATTACTGAGAAACTAAATTTAAAAGGTATGAATTTGCTGAAATTTATGGTCGATGATAATTACCCAGTTCGTTCGGAAAGCCTATCGCGTCATGACATCGAGAACTTCGTCCATCTTGATACGGTTCATCAAGAATATCTATTGTATATTAGGTACACTTCATTATTGATTGATCCGTTTTCAGAGCCCGATCAATACGGAAGATATTTTGATTTTTCTGCGGTTCCGATTCGCCGCATGTTCATGAACAGAGAGGGATACTGGGATATCCCGCGAATGCCCAAAGAGGATTATTACCGGATTAAAATCATACAAGGTATAGCAAAATATTTAGATTTGCAGTGCCCCACGATTGATAAATTCATTCAGACCTATGAGTCCTATTTGACAAACTCTGCCGAAGCTCATAGTGGGGAATTGCTGTCAGATGCTTTTACTGTTAGAAGTTTCGAATCAGATATTGTCATGATATGCAGTGAAATAGTGAAAAGTAGGGAATCAAAGACATCGAATTAATTCGTGTTAACGCATAATGGGAGAGGGTAATGTATGAATAGAAACTTAGTTAATATTAAAAGGAATAAAACTAGTCGTTCATCCTTGCAAGGTCGGGCCAAAGGAATTGTTCTTTCTGTTTTGGCTGCTATTATCTTAATAGGAGCTGGCTGCAGTAAGGGGAATGTAGCAGAAACGGTATCCATGGTTCAGAGTAAAGAGCTGGTATATGCGACAACGAAAGACATCAATGATATGAACCCTCATTTGTATGCGGGTTCCATGCCAGCACAAGGGATGGTTTTTGAGTCCTTAGTAGAAAACACGCAGGATGGCATCCAGCCGCTGTTGGCTGAATCTTGGGACCTATCGGATGACGGAAAAGTATACACCTTCTATTTACGAAAGGATGTGACTTTTCATGATGGAGAGCCCTTTAACGCAGAGGCTGTAAAGCGCAATATTGAAGCGATACAAAACAATGCCCTAAAGCATTCATGGATTAAGCTGTCAACTAAAATCGTAAGCTGTAATGTCATAGATGAGTACACGGTTGAGCTGGTTTTATCCGAACCCTATTATCCTACCCTGGTAGAGTTATCGATGACGAGACCTTACGTATTCATCTCAACCAAAAACTTCATTAATGAGGAAACTAAAGATGGTGTGAATGGGTACAGCGGGACAGGACCCTATAGGCTGACTGAACACAAAGTTGATCAGCATGCCGTTTTCGAAGCCAATGAACATTATTGGGGCGGCGCTCCTAAAGTGAAGAAAATTACGGCAAAAGTACTCCCAGAAGGGGAAACTACATATTTAGCATTGCAAAAGGGAGAAGTAAACTTTGTATTTACCGATGATAGAGGCACTGACAGCATTGATGTTGAGGCCATGCATAATCTGACCGCTTCAGGTGATTTTCAGGTCGTTAGAAGTGAAGCAATGAATACGAAAATGATCGTAGCCAATAGCAGTAAAGCGTCCCATCCGATTCATGAAACAGCTGTTCGAGAAGCGATTTGGTATGGGATTGACCGAGAAACCATCAGTAAACAAATTTTTAACGGCACGGAATCAGCAGCTAACACTTTATTCTCGCCTAATGTTAATTATGCCAATGTGGAATTGAAGCAGCGTGGTTATGATTTAGAAAAGGCCAAGACAATCTTGGAAGAAGCTGGCTGGATGCTAGAAAAAGACAGTGAGGTCAGAACGAAAGACGGAACCAAATTAGTCATGAGATTATTTTATGATGCTAATTCATCGACCCAAAAGACGCAGGCTGAATTTATTCAAAGCACCTTGAAGAATATTGGGATTCAACTGGAGTTAATCGGCGAGGAATCGAGCTCTATCGCGAATCGAAGATCAACGGGAGATTATGAATTATTATTTAATCAAACATGGGGTCTTGCTTACGATCCGCAAAGCACCATCTCAGCGTTCACTTCAGAAAATGCCTATTTACACACGACAAGCGGTATTTCAAAATCGGGGGATCTGTACAGAAAAATTGATGAAGTGATGGTATCCACTAATGAGGATACGCGGAAAACACTGTATTCAGATATATTAACCATTGTGCATGACGAAGCCGTGTTTATTCCAATTACTAATGGCAGTGTGACCATTGTTGCGCCGAACGATCTGCAGGGCATCTCATTTAAGCAAACCCAATTCGAGCTTCCGTTCGAACGAATGTTCTTTGAGTAAATGCCATGATCCTTTATATCTTGAGAAGGTTATTAATGGCCATTCCGTTACTTCTGATTATATCGTTCTTAACTTTTATACTTATTAATCTATCTCCGTTAGAACCAGCAGGGATTGTATTGCAAGCCCAAGGGGTTCCCAACATTACAGAAGAGTTAATCGTACAAACAAAAGCGGAGCTCGGCTTGGATCAGCCTTTTATCGTTCGTTATGCGCATTGGCTTATAGCTTGCTTTCAACTGGATTTTGGAAACTCATACGTCACGGGCAAGCCTGTATGGTCAATGCTGGGTCCGGCTTTTTTAAATACGTTAGTGCTTTCGTCGGTATCAATGGTGTTTATTATAACCCTGTCAGTTATATTAGGTGTGATCTGTGCCATGAAAGAAGGCAGGATATTGGATAAGTCAGTCAGAGGTATTTCATTCATCCTCACCGCCATGCCATCCTACTGGCTTGCGGCACTCATGATCTGGTTCTTTTCTGTGAAGCTGGATTTGCTCCCGACCAGCGGAATGAATTCCATCACGAGTTACATACTTCCGGTTAGTATCATCACGATTAGTTACGCAGGCATTTATTTTCGTGTTGTTAGAAGTTCAATGCTGAGCAATTTAAATGAAGATTATGTGCTGTATGGAAGAGCCTGCGGCTTACCGGAGAAGACAATAACGATGCATATTTTAAGAAATTCATTGCAGGTGGCTGTCTCTGTGTTTTGCATGGCCTTTCCAATTATTTTGGGAAGCACAGTGGTCGTGGAAAACGTGTTTGCATGGCCGGGTCTAGGGAGTCTAAGCGTGAAATCAATTCTAAGTAGAGATTTTCCAATCATCCAAGCCTATGTGCTTGTCTTAGCGGCGGCATTTGTGCTGTTCAACACCGTTTCGGATGTGATCAATGCGGTGATGAACCCTCGATTAAGAAAGGAATTTTAAATGAAACGACTCAGAAATGTACTGAATGATAAATTAGCTGCTTTATCTTTAGCCATTATTGCAGTCACGGTTGTATTGGGCCTATTTGCACCTGTGTTGGCGCCGCATGACCCCACTGCGGTCAACATGGAGCTGCGGTTTGCATCCCCTTCTTGGGAGTACTTACTTGGCAACGATCAGTTGGGGCGATGCATCTTATCGAGATTAATTTATGGCATTCGCCCTAGTGTACTGTGGGTATTCGTTGCGCTGTGCCTATCTGTTGTCATCGGATCCATACTGGGGTTTATAGCAGGCTACTACAAAGGGAAAGCAGATGCCTTTTTAATGAGAGTTTGCGATGTTATGCTCTCTTTTCCAGGATATATCATGTCATTAGCGATCATCGGCATTTGGGGTGTGGGGCTGGAGAATATTCTGATCGCATTTATATTGATGAAATGGGCTTGGTTCGCTCGCATTATCCGAACGTCCGTAATGCAGTTTGCTGAATCGGATTATGTTAAGTTCTCAAAAACCATAGGTGTTAGTAACATCAGAATTATGTATAACCATATTGTTAGAGTAGCGTTTGCCGACATTGCCGTCATTTCTAGCAGTTCCTTCGGATCGATGATCTTGCAAATATCTGGTTTTTCTTTCCTTGGTTTAGGCATTCAAGCACCGCATGCAGAATGGGGCATGATGTTGAATGAGGCAAGTGACGTTATGTTTTCAAGACCTGAACTAATGCTTGTACCTGGCTTAGCGATCATGATGGTTGTATCGGCTGTTAATTTTTTGTCGGATGCACTCCAAGCTGCTCTGGATCCTAAATTAATGACCTCTAACCCTAACTATCAGATTAAAGGGCGTACAGCCTACCCTAAGCTTGATCTTCAAGGAAAAGAGGTGGCTTAGCGTATGAATACTTTGGAGGTTGAAAGTTTAAAAGTTTGGGACAGCAGCACGGGTCAAATTATCGTTGTAAACAGTTCGTTTGAATTGAAGCAGCAAAGCTGTTTGGCTATTGTAGGAGAAAGCGGAAGCGGAAAGTCAGTCACCTGCAGGGCCATTATGGGATTGAATAAAACTGGATTGCGTCAGTCGGGGACCATTCTATTCAAGGGAGAAAACTTAAACGACCTTACCGAAAAGCAAATGAGGGTTAAGCGGGGAAAACAGCTATGTTTGATTATGCAAAATGGTATGCGTGCCTTTGATCCCTCCTGTGTGGTAGGTGTTCACCTAAAGGAGACGCTAACTCAGCACTACGGTTGGAATCGTGATGTTATGACAAGCAAGATGAGGGCAGCCATGGAAAGAGTCATGTTGAAAAACCCCATTGAAATAATGAACAAATACCCCCATCAACTCTCTGGCGGCATGCTGCAGCGGGTCATGATCGCACTCACTATGGTTCTGGAACCTGACATCGTAATTGCAGATGAACCAACAACAGCGCTTGACACGCTTTCTCAATTCGAAGTCGTTGAACAGTTTAGGCAGCTGCGAGAACAAATGGACTGCTCGATGATCTTCGTAACTCACGACCTAGGCGTTGTTAAGAAACTAGCGGATGAGGTTTTGGTCATGAAGGACGGAAAAATCGTAGAGAGAGGAATAAGCTCAGCGATTTTCACAGAAGCACAGCATGAATATACCCGTTATCTATTATCCTCAAAGCTGGAGCTGAATCATCATTTTCATAGGATCATGGGAGGCGGGAGCATTGCTGAGCGTTGAATGCATTGAAAAATCATATAAGAAAGGCGGGCTCTTGTCTCGGAAAAGGCAAATTGTTTTGAAAAACATGAGCTTCCAATGCAGGCCAGGGGAATGCCTTGGTATTATTGGGGAAAGTGGAAGCGGCAAATCCACATTAGGGCGGTTAATATTAGGGATTGAAAAGCCTGATAAGGGAGCGGTTTATCTAAATGGACAACGAATAGAGAATCGAAGGGCAAGATCAGGCAAAATTAGCGCCGTGTTTCAAGACTACACGTCTTCTATCAATCCATTTTTTACAGTTGAAGAAGCCATCTTGGAGCCTTTAAAAATGAAACACAAGGTTCGGTTGGAAATGAGTGATAAGATTAATCAACTGTTATATCAAGTCGGACTCGATCCGTCCTATCGATCAAAATATCCGCATGAGCTGTCAGGCGGGGAGGCTCAAAGGGTTTGCATTGCAAGAGCAGTTTCAATGGAACCGAACTACATTTTACTAGATGAAGCGATTAGCTCTTTGGACGGATCGGTTCAATTTCAAGTGCTAGAGCTGCTAAAAACTCTGAGGGCTGCTTACAGCATGGGATATATTTTCATTACCCATGATATACAAGCCGCAGCCTATATGTGTGACAGGATCATGTTCATACGGGATGGCCAAATTGAAGAAATAGTTGAAACTGAACAATTAAAAAATGTTCAATCTGAGTATGCAAGAAAGTTATTGCAGATGATCATAACGTAGCCACGTATGGGCAGTGAGTCTTAGACAATGAGATTTAAAGGAGGAGCCGTTTTGAAAGGAGCTCTGTCTTGGCCTTTTTTGCGATTATATAGTTTAACCTTACTCTATTTCAGCGCCAATGCGATCCTGAATGTCATGATTCCCTTGAAGGGTGAATCGTTGGGAGCCAGCAATACGGCAATCGGGATTGTCATGGGGGCGTACTTGTTTACTACGATGTTCTTTCGTCCGTGGGCTGGTCATATGATCCAAAAACATGGACCGATTAAAGTGCTGCGGACGATTCTAATCATTAATGGATTTGCTTTAATTCTATATACGTTTACTGGATTTGGTGGCTATTTAGCTGCTCGTGTGCTGCAGGGAATATGTACAGCCTTTTTCTCAATGGCATTACAACTCGGCATCATTGATGCGCTGCCGGACAAAGATCGTTCGCAAGGAATTTCGATGTACTCCTTATGTGCTTATATGCCGGGGATTATCGGCCCTATGCTGGCATTTGGGATGTGGCAAACAGGCGATATGACTTATTTTACATACACTATGATCGCCATTGCCATCTTGACAGGCACGGTGGGCTACAGTGCTAATATGGATAAAAGGGTGGTTGAATCTGCATCCAATCAAACGATGCAGGACGCAGCGATGTTCAGTGCATTCGGTCAGCTATTGAAAAACCCATATTTATTTAAATGCAGCGTCTTGATGTTGGTGGCATCCATTGTCTTCGGCGCTGTTACAACTTTTATACCGCTGTACGCAGGGCAGATTGAAGGAGGAAATGCCGGAATTTATCTTATGCTTCAGGCGATAATTGTTGTTCTGGCTCGATTCACTTTACGAAAGAAGGTTCCTTCAGACGGCAAATGGCATCCCGCATTCATCATGACCATTATGCTCATATTAGCTTTAGCCGCACAATGTATAAGCTTTTCATTTGTGGGTGGAGCGGTCTTCTTCTATGCCGGCGCAGCTTTAATGGGGGTTGCTCAAGCGATACTCTATCCTACATTAACAACCTATTTAACTTTTGTGCTGCCGCAGGCAAGTCGTAATGTGTTAGTTGGTTTATTTATTGCTACAGCTGATTTAGGTGTCTCAATGGGTGGTATCATGATGGGTCCAATTGCAGACCTTACTTCCTATTCGTTGATGTATATGATTTGTGCTATATTAAGCGCAACGATGATTATATTCGCCTATGATCAACGTAGCGCATTTGTCGGATTAAAATAATAAATATGACGCGTTATTAAAATAGGGAGTAGATCAAAGCTAAAATAACACATTTTCGTTAAATCAATATATTATGGGGTGGTTTTATGAAGATGCCAATTATAAAGGAGATAAAAACGAGTGAAACAATGGTTACATACTGATCATCGCCCATGGCCCGTTCCTAACATCCCTTGGATCATGAAGCAAACATGGGAAGATTTGTTGTTCGCACACTGGGAGGTCGATGCTGCGTTACTTCGCAAGCTCATTCCAACTGAACTAACTTTAGACACATTTCAGGGCAAAGCTTGGATCGCAGTGGTACCTTTTCGTATGAGCGGTATTCGATTAAGGGGATGTCCACCCATCCCGGGGACAACGACTTTTCCTGAATTGAACGTTCGCACCTATGTTACTTATCAAGATAAGCCGGGAGTTTATTTCTTTAGTTTGGATGCTGATAATGCAATTGCAGTAGCTATGGCGCGCTTATTTTTCCATCTCCCGTACTATAAAGCGAGCATAAGTATAACCTCTAATACGCCGCATACTTTCACCTATCGTAGTGAGCGAACTCATAAAGGTGCAAGAAGGGCTTTATTTGATGGATCGTATTCACCGACATCACAGGTGTTTCAGGCAAAGGCTGGAAGCTTGGAGGCATGGTTAGTAGAACGGTATTGCTTGTATACGGTGTACAGCGGCAAGATTTATCGGGGAGATATACATCATGAACCTTGGGGACTTCAATTAGCAGAGGCGTCAATCGTGACCAACACGATGGTCGAAGAACAGGGAATCTTCCTAAGTGAAACCGCACCTCTGCTTTATTTCTCCAAAAAGCTGGACGTCTTAATTTGGCCGTTGCAATTGTGTTGATTTATTAAAGTTATTAAATGTTAATGTTATTAAT
>CAYUSG010000106.1:0-13505 GCA_964447355.1 uncultured Paenibacillaceae bacterium | reverse complement strand
TGACCGGACTTTCACCGGCTAGATTATGCGTGCTTCTGGGCACGCCGCACAAAAAAGAGAAGAAAAATTCTCTTTTCTCCTCTCAAATGATCGATTCCCTTAAGATTTCAACGATCCCATCCTGCGTTCTATGGCCTGCTGCATCTTTAAGCGCTTATACATTTTCACGCGTCTTAGCTCCTGCTTAGTCTCTTCATCGACCCCCAGAATATGATGCAAATTCGCCCCTATGACAAGCAGAGCAAAACAAACCCAAACTAGAGAAAATATTGAGGCCATACTCACACCTTGACCAAGCTCCAGCCTAGGCACTGCATAAAGCAGCATACCTAACGCTAAGCTGAAATAAATGATATGCTTCGTCCCTTTCATTCATCACATCTCCTTGTCGCTAAGTCTATCTTTGTACAATATATGATGCTCGGACAAGGAATATGAAGCATTATTGATGAGAGATGCCGCTTCAGAGTGCAATAAGAAATGGATTCTAATTGTAGAAAATATAGAATAAGCTTTGGGCTAGTCCAATAAAGCCGCCGAGTACGGCCCCGAGCCAGGTAATCGCTCTAAACTCTTTGCCGCTGACCGATAGAATAATATCCTCCAGCCGTTCAATCGGAAACTGCTCCACCTGTGTTTGGACCAATTGGGGTAATTGAATCGCCTGTACGGTCTGCTCCAGCTTGCCTTCAGCAAACTGTAATCCCTTCGCTACAACCCAAGGCACTCTGGCCATCAACCACTCCTCCCTCGGGCCAACGATGGCTTTAACCTGCTTTGATCCGATCTGATCCATCCACTGCTCCCATTTCATAAGCCCTTGAATCCACTCGGTAATGCGCTGCTGCGGATTCTCTTGACCCATTTGAATAAGAATTTCAGACAGACTCATGTTCTCGATCTGTGTGATCTGTTTATTAAGAAATGTCTCCAACGCTTGCTGCACTACAGCAGAATCAAGACGATCCATAATGACCCCGCGCACCTTTAACATCATCTTGTCTTCATCCATGAAAATGCCCGCAAGCGCACCAAAGATGCCGCCTGCTTGATCCAGAAACTGACTCATCAACTTGCGAAGCATCTTCTCGCCTTGCTTTGTAGTGAGTTCACGTTTGATTGCAGCGGTGATAAATTCAACACCTTTCTCAACGATCTTCTCTTTCCTTGCTTCATCCCATTCAGGAAGCAGCTGGCCAACAGGCCGATGCCCCCACTCCTTGTGCTCCCAAATGTGCGCTACCCCTCGCTCTATCCAGTGCTGCGACCAGCCTCTCCACTTCATTACAGCCGCATCGAATTGTTCCTCCGTCCAATACTGCAGCACCCATTCTTTTAATGTGGCTTCATTCACTGCTAATCTCGAAATCCATTGACGGAGCTTGTCTTCAATCTGTGCTTTAAACTGAGGCTTCTTTAGTACGGACGTTAGCCCTTCGGTCGTCACCAAATAATCTGAAACAACGCGTCCCAAGGATCTGGCTATTTCACTTTTTCGCTTAGGAATGATACCGGGTGTAAACCAAACTTTCCACCTTCCTATATGAATAGGTTTACGGGGATGAAACAGCATTTTAATCGCTAGGTAATTCGTCATCCCCCCTATGAGCGCTGCAATCGCAACGGTAATCAGTACAATCCAAACGTAATTCATCGTCTTCCTCCTGCCTTCTGCTGATGATAGATGCCTATTATAGACTGGATAATCACCAAGGATTATGTGTCCTCATATGATACATAAAACAATCATTAGTCATTAGTTGGTGCTGGAAGGAGCTACAGTGATGCTGTCAAAAAAATTTTTCGTCCAGGTGCAAAGCGCCAGCGCGTTTCATGATAATCAAGTCGTGATGATCGGTGATGTGTATATAAAAAAGTGGAAAATCCCTACTCACCGACCTATTACACTGCGTTTTGGAGCCTTCAAGGAACAGGTGAAAGTGGTTCCTATCTCAGGCAGCAGCAGCTTTCGATTCAGCGAGTCCCTGGCAAGGCGAATCGGAATCTCTCAGGGTGCCGAACTAAGGATGCGGTATCGCTCAAGCAGCGGAACCCTTCAGGTTGGTCCTGTCATTGGTGTGATGGTAAGCCGAATTCTCCCTAATCAATCCAGTCGTCTGTTCGGCTCGATCACAGCCTTTTGTGATGAATTGACCGACGCCTGCAAGCAGCTGGGGGCTTTCGTTTATTTCTTCACTCCAAATGATCTGTCTGCTGGCTCCAAAACGATAGAAGGCTGGGCTCGGTCCAACCATTGGTATAAAGCTTCATTTCCAATACCAGATGTCATCCACAACCGCTTAACTACCCGTAAGCTCGAGAACAAACCCAGCGTACAACAATTTTTAACGGAAGTAAAATCACAGTACAAAACAAGCATCTTTAACGAAAAGTTCCTGAACAAAAATGAAGTCTTTGAAGCACTGCGCAAGCATTCCGGTCTCTCTTCCTATTTACCAGAATCCCATCTCGTCAGCAATATTCAGGTGCTTAAATCAATGTGCAGCCGTTATTCTACGGTGTATCTTAAACCTGTAAGGGGCAGCTTGGGTAAAGGCATTATTAAAGTTCAGCGCAACAATCAAATGTATACGACTTACAACTCCAGTGTAAATGGCAGTAAAAAACAGACGTATGCGAGCTTAACAAAGGTCTGCTCCGCCTTAGCCAGCAAGCTGCAGCTCAAGCGATATCAGGTTCAGCAAGGCATCCCGCTCATCACTGTATCAGGGAGGTCTGTAGATTTCCGCGCGCTTGTTCAGAAGAATGAAAAAGGAAAATGGCAGGTTACTTCCATTGTTGCCCGAATTGCGGGAAACCATCACATTGTTTCTAACTTAGCCAGGGGCGGTAGTTTAACAACGGCCAAAGAAGCGATTGCCAAGTCAAACCTCACAGCAGCCCAAAGAAAATCAAGTTATCTTAAACTGCGCAAAGCCACAATGCTTATCGCCCAAGGAATCGAACAACAGATAGCTAACCATTTTGGGGAGCTTGGCGTTGATCTGGGGCTCGACCGAGCCGGCAGGGTCTGGTTAATCGAGGTGAATTCGAAGCCTTCGAAGAATGATAATACGCCGCTAAAAGATCATAAAATTAGACCGTCTGTTAAACAAATTGTCAGATATTCAAGATTTTTATCCGGCTTCTGAGGTGGTCTGAGCATGAAACTCATGGATAGATATGTAGGCATCATGGTCCGTGAAGCTGATCATGATCCGCCCTTTCAAAACTCATTCTTTTATCGGGATCTGTGCAAGGCAGCTCAGCAATCAGGCCTATCGTGCTACATTTTCTCTCCTATTCGTATTGATTGGACCAAACGTAAAGTGACCGGATACGCATGGGACTCCAGTCAAAATAGATGGACTAGAGGCCTTTTCCCGTTGCCTCATATTGTTTACGACCGATGTTTCTTTAAGAAAGCCAAGGATATCTTGTTATATCGGGGCCCCATACGCAGACTCAGACGCGAGCAAGGTACACTCTTTCTCAGTCATGGTCTAAAGGGAAAGTGGGCAGTTCAACAGCTGCTCTCCAAGCATCAGGCATTTGAACGTTACTTGCCCCCAACAGCCATTTATAGAGGAAAACCGATGCTTTTAAAATGGCTTAAGCTTTATAAACAAGTGTTCTTGAAACCACAGTCTGGCAGCCAAGGCCGGAACACACTGCATATTAGCATCGAAGATCATCACATTGTCCTTAGGGCTCGTGACAGCGCTAATCAGCTTATATACGAAACGTTCTCCAGCTACGCTGCTTTAATACGTTACCTGAGATTATTCATGCGGAGCCGAACATTTTTGCTGCAGCCCTATTTGGAATTAACAGATGAACAAGACCGCGCCTTTGACGTGCGATCAATGGTTCAAAAAGACGGCAGCGGGCAATGGCAAACGATTGGTATGGCTGTAAGGCACGGACAACCGGGCAGCCGAACATCGAATCTGCATGGTGGGGGTTGTGCTGTAGAGGTTGAACCCTTTCTTACAAAGCTGTATGGAAAGAAGCTCACTTCACAACTTCTGCAAACCATGAAGGATTTATCAGAAAGCATCCCATTATACCTCGAACAGGATGCTGGTCGTTTAGTTGAGTTAGGTATCGATTTTGGTATAGACCGTTCAGGAAAGCTATGGATTTTGGAGGTGAATTCGAAACCAGGCCGATCGATCTTCTTAATGCTGAATCAACAACAAGCCCGAATCACCTCTATACACAATCCTATTCGTTACGCAAGCTTCATCATGGAAAGGCAGCTAGGAGGGTAATTGATGAGTTTGACATCTTGTACAGTTCATTTAACCAAACAAACTTATAACCATGTGTATATGTCAAGTTTAATGCTTAAACGGTTAAAGCTCACGGATAAGAAGCACATCCAGCTCAAGCTCGGTAAAAGCTCCAAAAACGTTGTGATCAAACGGCTTAAACGCAAAGGAAGCCATCTCTATATTCCCGCTTCTGTGAGACAAGACATTAACATCCCTAAGTCAGGGCAAAGCTTTATCATGAGCAGTGATTCTTCCATTCGCGTAGGGCCTTTAATCGGCGTGTTATCAACAGCTGGAAACCGAACGGCTGGCAAACCCTTTGGCAGCCGAACCGGAATGATCGCTCAATATGTTCGGGCAGGCAGCAAGAAAGCCTATTGCTTTGCTTTTGCACCCCAGGATATTAACTGGCAGCAGGACACAGTCGCCGGTTATTTTCTAACGCCTGGAGCAGGGTGGTCCAGAAAGATTGTGCCGCTTCCCGATGTTGTCTATAACCGCATGGCCAACCGTAAGGCAGAGAAGACCCTGTCGGTGGAACATTTAAAGGGACGCTTTGTTAAACGCGATATACCGATTTTCAACTGGGCTTTTTTTGATAAATGGGACGTATATGATTTGCTTAGCGGAGACAATGACGCTGATCCGCACATCCCTGAATCCCATATTGATCCATCACCCGAGCAAATTAATGAAATGCTCACAAAGCACAAGTTTGTGTATTTAAAACCGACCGGGGGCAGTCTTGGCAAGGGCATTTATCGCTTGACGTACCATCCTAAGAAAGGATATTTCGCCAGATTTCGCTTCAATGGAAAGAATGTTTTAATGCGCTTTGCCAAATTTAAAAGCTTAATGCGCTATATCAGCAGCCGCAAAGGACGTTTAACGCATTATGTCATCCAACAAGGCATTCGATTAATTGAAATTGATAAATGCCCCATTGATTTCCGGTTTCACTTAAATAAGAACGCAAGTAACCAATGGGTCGTAGCTGGTATTGGGGCTAAGAAAGCAGGCAAAGGCAGTGTCACCACCCATGTAAGAAGTGGTGGACAATTAATGACGCCTGAACAAGCACTCAGTCGTGTCTTTGGTGATCGTGCTGATGAGATGCTGACGAAAGCGAAACAAACGGCAGTTAAGCTGGCTGAAGCGCTGGAACGCAAGTCGAAGCATCTAGTCGGAGAGCTCGGTTTTGACATTGGTATTGATTCGAGCGGACGTGTGTGGATGTTCGAAGCAAATTCCAAGCCGGGACGTTCGATCTTTAAGCATCCGTCTTTGAAAGCACAAGGCAGAGCTTCCCTCTCCTTCATTTTTGACCATTGCTTGTATTTAAGCGGATTTAGAAGCAGGGGGAATGAATGATGGAAGTCCATATGGCACATCCAACAAAGAAAATCGCCGCCATTCTGACCATGCACGACGACCAAAAATTATTCCTTGGCAATCGCGATAATTTTATCGATATCATTAAGACCGGTGCACAGCAAGATGTAGATATTTATGTTGTCACCGCGAAAGATTTGAAACTGAATGAGAGTCAGATTATAGCATATCGTTATGACTTCAATAGTGAATTGTGGGTCCAGCAACGCATCCCTCTGCCGAAAATTATTTATAATCGCATTCCATTTCGCAAACATGAGCTGCAGCCTGACATTCAGAAATTGATTCAGCGCTGTTTAAAACACCGCGCTATTCGGTTCTATAATCCGCATTTTTTTAACAAATGGACTTTATTTGAATGGCTGAGGAAATCAAAAACAACACGAAGGTACATTCCCTCCACTCAAAGATATGTAAAGACTTTACGTTTTGCCCCGCTGCTTGGCCGTTACCCTCTGCTTTACTTGAAACCCGAAAGTGGAAAAGCAGGCAGCGGCATTATGCAAGTTCGCAAAGAACCATCCAAGAAAGCTCCCTTCCATCTGGTTGTCCCTACTAGGAAATCATGCCGCGTATACAAATTCTCCAGGCTAAGCTCACTTCGGGTTAAACTGGATAAGTTTATTAAGGATGAACCGTATATCGTACAGCAAGGAATTGAGCTAAGTCAGTCCAAGAAACGGCCGTTTGATCTTCGCGTGCTGATGCAAAAAAATGAAAAAGGCAGGTGGGATTTGACCGGCATAGGCGCAAGGGTTGCGGGGAGTTCCAGCATCACAACCCATGTGCCACGCGGAGGTTCCATAGACGATCCGATTCAGCTGCTCGTTTCATCCTTCGGATCTGCGGGGGGGAAGAAGATCTACCAACGCGCTAAACGAGCTGCCTTCTTAATCGTAAGGCAAATCGAAAAAGAATGCGGCCACACGCTGGGTGAAATGTCCATGGATCTCGGCGTTGATACGCAGGGCAGCGTTTGGTTCTTTGAAGCAAATGCCAAACCGATGAAGTTTGATGAACCGGATATTAGAGAAAAGTCATTAAAACAGACGATTCATTTCATGAAGTATTTAAGCAAGTCCTCCAAAGGGTAGTATGAACCGACATAAAGGTGGTGTACACAGTGCCTCGACCCAAGCTGGGTATCATGTCATTATATATTAACCAGAAGCGCCAATTGGAGGAACGGCCCTATCTTAGGCAAAGCATTCAGCAAGGTGACCAATTAGGTGTGGATGTCTTTGTCTTTACCCCGGAAGACGTGTCCTACAAGAAACGTCAAGTCTATGGGCATTTTTATCATCTGAAGCAGCGCAAATGGTATCGACAGTGGACAGCAATTCCTGAGTTTATATTTGATCGGTGCCGCTATCAGCCCAATCATCGTTTTCAGCTGTTGAAACAATTCCGCAGCCGTTATCCCAATTTGACTTATCTCAACAGGCCCTTAGCAAATAAATGGATCATTCATCAACTATTTTCGAAGGATGCACAAATTAAGAAACACCTTCCTGCCACACAGGCTTACAACGGTAAAGCAGCGTTAGTTCATTTACTAAAGCAGCATAAATTATTATTTCTTAAACCTATTAACGGTACCGGCGGAAGGGGCATCCTGAAGATCAACCGTGATCAAACAGGCCGCATAAGAGTAGAAGGTCGTAATCCTTCCCGTAAAATGATAAAACCCCAGACACTGTCACTGCAGCAAATACACCGTATCGTTCAATCATGGAGCAATAAGCGAAACTATCTCATTCAGCAGGGAATTGAACTGAAGCTCAATAATGGCCGAGTGCATGATTACCGTCTATTAATCCAGAAAAATGAACAAGGCGAATGGGATTACACAGGTTGTGCTGGAAGAGTTGGTGCCCAAAAAAGCGTGACCTCTAATCTTCACGGAGGCGGCAAAGCCATGCCCGCAGACGAGCTGCTTTCTGCTTGGTTCCCTTCATCCGCAGATCGTGAACGTATCAAGAACGATATGAAGCAGCTGAGTTATCGAATAGTAAACGTACTTGAAAGGCAATACGGTCAATTATGTGAATTGGCTTTAGATTTAGCCGTCGATCGTAAAGGCCACGTCTGGCTTATAGAAATCAACCCTAAACCAGGGCGCCAAGTCTTTAGCCAGATCGGCCAGCCCTCGATCTATCTAAAAGCCGTATCACGACCGATCGAATATGCGCTCTGGTTGTATAAACAAAAGGTCCCCCTTAAATCATGACATGTCAGGCCTTCCCTGCGAAGAGCACCGAAGGCCTTTTTGATGAATTCTCTTAAATGTCACAGGAAACTCACAAAGCGTTCACAGCCGCGTAACATCTTCTGCTTGAATGTGATTTTTAATATTGACTATACTGAAGCTATAAGCCAGAAACATTTGGTAATTTATCAGCTCAACGACTTACCAGCAAAGGAGGTGTTAGAATCAAACAATATATTGGGATATTAACCTTCATCTGTGTGTTTGCCGTCAACTTCTGGTATCCCGCTTCGACCAGTATGGCTCACGCTAGTTTGGAGCACGCAGAACCCGCACCTAATACACAACTTCAGTCGGCTCCGACGGAGGCACGGCTCACCTTCAGCGAACGATTGGAGAATGAACTGTTCTATATCCAGCTTACGGATCAACAAGGCAACCGCGTCCCAACAGAGCCAACTCAAATGAGCAAAAATCAAAGGATGCTTCAGCAATCGCTGCCGAAACTTACAGAAGGCCACTACATATTAAGCTATAAAGTCATTTCCTCGGACGGACATCCCATTCGAGACTCCTATGTGTTTACCATTGGAGAAGGTGGCCCGATCCAGCACAATCCAGACGTTCACCAGCATCATGACATTTCGGACCTAGCTTCATTTAACTTTAATGATGGCTTAAACATAATTATTCAATACTGCAGCTATATCCTGCTGTTAGGGCTTATCGGCGGTATGTATTGGAGGAAGATCGCATCGCTCCAGCTATTAAAATACATAGGTGCATTGTACATCTTCGTTAACGTACTAGAACTTGTCCTGCTTACTCCACAGTACTTAGATGAATGGACATGGGGAGAATTTCTTCAGTTTACGCAGTTGTCCATCTTCAGGCTGGAAGTCGTCAGTCTGATCACCGTTGCCTTAGGCATCATCGTCATGAGCAGGCATTGGATACTGAACGTTTTGTGGGTGCTTATGCTGCTGATAACGAACGCCCTGAACGGGCACCCTTTAAGTTCATACTTACGTTGGCCTGCTGTAGCTGCTGATGCTTTACATCTTGCTGCAGCATCTGTTTGGCTTGCTGGTCTAGCTATTCTCTTGATGCTTTTGTATAAAAAGCACCCAGAAGTATACACCTTTACCTTGCGATTCTCTCAGACAGCCTTTTGGAGTATCATCCTAATAGTCATCTCAGGTGCTGGGTTAAGCCTCATGATAGAATCCAGATTGCATACGTTCATATTAACCTTATGGGGAAAGCTGTTGCTCTTAAAAGTCATCATTACCTTATTCATCGCGATCACTGGCTATCTCATTCGCCGAAAAATAAGGATAACTCAAACCCCACGCAAGCTGCTGGCGCTTGATGCAGGCTTTGGGCTGTTTCTTTTAATCATAGTAAGTCTCATTACCAGCTTAAACCCCAACCCCGTAAACACACCCTTAAGCTGGCATGAAATGCATCCAATCGTTCATGCGACAACAGACATTTCACCTAATATTCCAGGTGTGAACAGCTTTGATGTCACGTTGTGGGTCGATGAGGCGGACATACTCGAAAGGGTACAACTTACATTGATCCCTTTAGATTATACAGACATACCACCTATCGATGTACCGCTGCAGCTCCAAAGTCAAGAGCAACACCCGATGCAGGGCTACAAAGACTATTCGTATTCAGCTCATGGAGCCTACATGACGATGCAAGGACGTTGGGACATTCAACTTAAGCTTCAATTAAAAAACAACGACGATCTAACATATACAAAACAACAGATTTTATATTAGAAACCTTAAAAGAATGGAGCGAAACGATGAAAACAGGTTTAACGTTTAGAAAAGTAAATGTCTTGCTAGCGACGATGTTACTATTATCCACACTTCTAGCTGGAACTGCAGCTGCCCATGTGACTGTATGGCCCAAAGAGACAACACAAGGCAGCTATGAAAAATTTGCCGTCCGAGTTCCATCTGAGAAAGATGCTGCTACGATTAAAATTCAATTAGCTATCCCTGATGCCGTTAATATTAGTCGTGTTCAACCTAAAGCCGGCTGGTCCTATTCATTCACCAAAGATGACACAGACAAAATCATCGGCATTACTTGGAACAGCGAAGGAGCAGGCATTGGCCCTACCGAGTTCGAGGAATTTTATATCAGCGGTAAAGTACATGATTCAGCCGAAAGCTTAGAATGGAAAGCTTATCAGAGCTATGAAGACGGAGAAGTTGTGGAGTGGACCGGTTCTGCAGACAGCGATCATCCCGCCTCGATGACGCAAGTCATTCCAGGTAACAGTGGTGACCAAGGACATGGCGAATCCGCCGAGCAAACTCAGCAGACTGAAGCCGATAGTGAAGCTAGCTCAGTAAGCAGCCCGATGCCATTGTACTTGTCAGGCGCAGCGCTTATCATCGCACTGCTTGCACTAGTTATTGCATTCCGCAAGCCAAGCAACAAATAACGGCGCGTTCTGCTTGATGAGGATTCAAGTAGTAAAGAGGTACCCTGAATGACGGTTATTCGTCTGAAGGGTACCTCTTTTTAATTACGCTAAAATATTTTCTTCGTCTCTCGATCTGCCTTTAGAATCTCAACAGCTTCTCTAAAGCGTTGTGAATGCACAACCTCACGTTCACGCAAGAACTTTAAACTGTCTTGTATATCCACATCGTCTGTCATGTTAATTAACCATTGATAAGTAGCACGTGCTTTCTCTTCCGCGGCAATATCCTCATAAAGATCTGCGATGGGATCGCCTATTGTATACTTAGGCAAATATTTTTTGGATTATATTTTACCAAGCGCTTGGAAATATTACTTAAACTACGTTTCTGAATTTTTCATTGAATTGTCCACGGGCTTTGATACTTTTTTTCCCACGATTCAGTTAAGGTAATTGCTTCCGGATTATCTATAGACCATTCAATGTATTTCCCTTTGTTTAATTTATACAACGCCCCATATATCGAATGACGATTCCTACCTGTTTTTATCATCAGCTCATTTATGAATGGTGCACGTTTTCTTATGGCCGTGTAGTTCGCAATAATGCGCAGTAACTTTCTTTCAATATCAGAAAGCAAAATGACCCCTCCTTAATACGAACATTTGTTTGTATTATACCGAAAAAATATGTATTACAAAAGCATGCTCGTATTAGGTTTCAATACAATGCGAACGCAGCCAACAGTTATATTTTGGTCCAGCTGTCACCATTGTTATTGAAGTTGCTAGTGGGGGCATCAGCTGTTTAGTTAGCGTTTTTATCACCTGTTGTGTGTTGCATAATTCATTGATTGTCTTCAAGAAACTTTGCACATAACTTTCTCAATTGCATCAAACTTTTAGCTATGAATATATCAGTACCCAACTCTAATAGTCTCTTTGAAATTTGATTAATCCTTCTAAGTTGATGGATATTTTTTAGTTCTTTAATGTACTTTGTTGTATCAGTTAAATGAGGTCTGAATTGAAGAATCAAATCCAAATCAATATTGTCAAAAAGAATTTCAAAAGCATCTGTAACTACTTTTTTTCCATTAAGTATTTCTTTTGCGATTTCCTTGCATTCTTCTCCAGTCTCGGGAATTAAATCAACGCATTTCTAAATAAACCTGATTTTTCTTTATTTCTTCGTTTATAATTTGAGCCGCTTCTTCTTGGGACTTAATACGTTTTTCTTCATCTTTTTGGTTTTGTTGGTTCAATTGATGCTTAGCAATTTGAAAAGCAAATAATCCACCAACAAAACTACCCGAAACAGCAGCTACAATAGCAAACAAGCCAGTCCAGATAATATCCCATGGCTTATTGAACAGTTCCTGATCTATAATTAATACAATTACAAAAAAAGAAAAAAACAAGCCCAAAGAGAATCCAAAGCTTGTTAAAGCAAATAGATAAAATTTTTTCATTCTACACCTCGAACAATCCATTAGAAGCCTTATCTATAAATACCTGTACTGCTGATGAAATGATTTCTCCGTCAGGGGTAACGTTAGCCTCAGAAATTATAGCAATATTAATGTCTTTGTGCTCCCCTTCACCAGATCTGTTATCATTATCTATAGATGAAGGGGAGTGAGACTTTAAATCTTGGCTCATCCTTTTTAATGCATCATAAGATGAATTGGGATCAATTTTGGGGTTTAGAATAAAATTACTTTTCAATACAAATATAAGTTTAATGTGTGGAGCTACATCATTGATATCATAATATTTACCACACTCTTCGCAAATTATCAGCTCTTCACTAGTCTGACCATCCAATTGTTCCTTAGTTAAAAACACTCTTTCATTGCAACTCATGCGGGTACAATCGAAATAATATTTAATTTCAAAGATACCGTCTTCTCTGGCAAAGAATAAGAAGAATCTAAGGGTTTCAAACAGCGGCAAATCATTGGTTAACGAAAATTTAAAAGGATCAACATGTTTCCTTTTGAGATATGAAATCTCCTGCAAGTAATTATCAAGCCGGCCGACTAAATCTTCGGGATAAAATTTATGACACGCGGAAGTTCTATAAATGCTCACTAATTTTTCGTAGAACAAATTCCTCCTTCTCCCTTCTTTCATGTCTCATCCGGTAATAATAATTTATTATAATTGTACCATTTTTTGTCTCCATTCGCACATCGACGAAGCGCTCTAAATTGGGAGGGTTATCTAAAAACCAATGGAAACCTGCCTCATACATCTCCTGTTCCCTATATATGAGTTCTTTAAGCTGCCAAAATGTTTGGGACGTATATATTGGTAACTTATCCTCGTGGTGAGATGTGGCCTTAGTATGGTCACCTTCTCTAAAATGAAATCTAAAGACCCATCCGTTTGTAAATTGTGTCCTCTGTATTGTATTACTTATATCTTGATAAATTACAGCTTTTATTTGTTCAATATAGTTATCATAGTCTTCAGAATCATCAAAAATATTCATGCTTTCTAAAAATTCAACGATTTTTTCTTCGGTATCATCAGTAATCATTTCATTAAGGACTTCTTCAGCTTCTGAACTTAATTCTTCGAATAAACTATAAATGATTTCCCTAGATCGAGTGTCATTAATGGTAATTACATTTAGATTCAGCTTTTCAAATTGGGAACCATCTCGCCCCAGGCCATTTAAGCTCTCCCTGATTTGTTTAATAAACTTTAATGGTTCGGTATCTATCATATCAAATGCATGTTGATCAAATTTGAGTAGTACTAGACCATGCTTAACATTAATTGTAACCCCACAAAATACGTGAGTTAATCCATACTGAAGTTCTATTGTGTCAACCTTTAACAACATATGTATTGCTTCTAATTCGTTGTCTTCATCTATTTCAATACGAGTAGTGCATAAGTAAAATTCTCTTGTACTATCTATATCATCGGTAAGACTATGATTGAACTTTAGATCATTTGATTCTAAATAATCAATTACTTCATCAATTGGGGTATTTGAATCTGCAAACAACTCGTTATATTCAAACAAATAATGATAATTATTTATTTCATAAAAAAGGTAGTTAAACAGAAATTCATCGAAATCCGATTCATCGAATTTACCTTGTTCATTTCTTATTTCCTCCCCTATCATTTCTAAATATATGTGATATTTCTTTTGGGTA
>CAYUSG010000105.1:0-13539 GCA_964447355.1 uncultured Paenibacillaceae bacterium | reverse complement strand
ATGTTGCTCCTGATTCATATCTATAAAATCAACGATAATAATCCCGCCGATGTCCCGAAGCCGCAGCAGCCTTGCAATCGATTCCGCCGCACACAAATTCGTTTCAAACACCGTATGCTCTAAATCAACGGTTCCGGTATATTTGCCTGTGTTGACATCAATCACTGTTAACGCTTCTGTGTGATCAATCATTAAATAACCACCGTTATCCATCCATACCTTGTGACGAAATGCTTTATCCAACGCTTCGTTGACCCCGTATTGATCGAAGATCGGCGTTTTGCCTTGATGAATTTTTACCCGTTCCGCCAGCACCGGAGAGATTTGGGCCAAATAAGCTTGTACTTCTAAACCTTTTTGCTTGTCATTAATGACGAACTCATCTACCTGTTCTGTGAATACATCACGGATGATCCGACCGATCATATCGATTTCACGATAAATTTCAAGTGGAACCTGGCGCTGCTGTTCCTTTTCTTTGACTTTTTGCCACAGGCTTCTCAGCACATTCAGATCATTCTCGAGTGCTTCCTGTGTTTCTTCCTCTGCAACTGTGCGGACGATAAGCCCTTCACCCGGCTTACGAATGGTCTCTGCAATATGTTTGAGCCTGTTTCGCTCAGTGACTGATTCAATCTTCCTGGACACACCTACATAATCGGCTTCAGGCATATACACAAGCCACCGTCCCGGCAGGAAAAAATGGGTCGTCACCCTCGCACCTTTCGTGCCGATAGGCTCCTTCGTAATTTGAACCGTAATATCCTGACCTTCACGAACTAACTCTGTAATCGGAGGCTTTACCTTCGGCTGCTTATCCAAATGCGCCGGCAGCAGATCATTAATGTAAAGGAACGCATTTTTGGTTAAGCCTATGTCAACGAAGGCCGCCTGCATTCCAGGCAGTACATTCACAACCCGCCCTTTGTAGATATTGCCAACCAGTTGATGCCCTGAAGCATGTTCCACAAAATACTCAAGCAAGTGCGAATCCTGTTTTAGTGCAACCTTTGTGACCCCGCGTTCGCTGTGAACTATTAATTGTCTCACCTTCATCCCACCCTTGAGCTTTTGTACTACACATTATTTTACATGAAAAAATCCGAGACTGCACGATTAGGGGGGATTTGGTCAAAAAAAGCTGTGACCAACCGCTGCTCAGGGATTACAGCTTGGATGGTTCCTTCTTCACTGGTCACATAGATTAAGTGGTATTGTTCCTTCTTCATCATCTTCAGAACATCACTTAGCTGCTTGTGGCGGGGAACGACAATAGGAACAGCAGATCCGCCGCGCTGAAGAAATCGTCTGGTGAAGGCTTCACGGTGCATCAAAAATCGCATGAAATGAAAAGGAGTGTGCCGGTAAGAAACCCAATTCTGGTACATTAAAAATAACCCTATAACACACAAATTCAACTGCAGACCCTGTTGAAACAGTGGTGAGAAGGCGACTCCACAAATCAAACCGCCCAAGATAAAGCTGCTCAACGTACTCCACACGATCGCCTGATGGTAAGGAACCATATAACTAAGTAAGGCTTGCAGTATCTTCCCGCCGTCAAGCGGCAAAATAGGCAGCATGTTAAATAAAGCAATCATCATATTCGCTTCAATAAAATAGCCAGCCCAATCGGCTGACCAAAAACTTGCTTTCATGGCGACCCATCCAAGACCGATCATAATGAAATTCTGTAAGGGGCCTGCCAGAGCTACCCAAATTTCTTCTATTGCACGGACAGAACCCTGTTCGTCAACAACAGCAACGCCGCCAAAAGGCAATAGTTGAATTTCCTTAACCCGCCAACCGAACCCCTTCGCAGCGGTTACATGTCCCAGTTCATGAATGATCACAATGACAAACAGCGTCAAGATTTCTACAAAATAACCTGTAAGCAAGGAACCCAGCAGCACAAGAACGAAAAGCGGATGAAACCGAAGCTTAATGCCAAGCCATCTAGTCAAATGCAATCACATCCGACGGATCAATATAGTCTGACCCTTGCTTCACAGCAAAAAATAATCGACTTTGCACGGCTTGATCATTAGACGCAACGACAGCGAATCGCTCCCCTCCCTTGATCCAATCATTCACTTCAATTAGGTCAGTTGGCTCTAAGTATCCGTAAATGCTTTGGAGTTCATTCGCATGCTGAATGACAATCACAAATCCCAAAGTATCGTGCGCACCTACAAAAATAACCCGCCCCTCATCTAATGCCATCACAGGAGCTCTGTGCTCAGTCAAAAGATGAACCCCTTGCTGGCTTGCAGTAAAACCCGAAACAACTTGGCCTTCTACAGGCTGATAAAGCGTACGGTTAGGCTTGGCATTAACCTTCCTAGCTTCCTCTTCACCATTGAATCCAAACCCGGGAATAAACGAAGGGGTTCCTTGAAACGTCTCCTCATACCACATTGCAAGACGCTCTGTTTGAATCTCCTGGTGCAAAGCAGCCGACACCCATGCTTGCCCCTTAACAGCCCATGGCTGCTCCATCTGAAACAGCACCCAGACAGCGGCAAACATTAGAATACTAATGACCGTACTGCCTATAAGCCATTTTTTATACATCGAAGGGCTCGTAATACCATCATCACTAAAAAGCCTTTCCTCACTATAACCCGTTCCGAGACGGCGATCCCACTCCTTATACTGCTGCTTCCATACATACTCGGGATCATTGGAGCCGTAATCACTTTGTAACGATACGTTTCTCGCTGGACTTCGTTTCTCGTTTATTATGGGCTTATGTGATAATGAGTCTTCGAATATCCCCTTGGTGTTCATGAGTTGTTTCATCCGATGCTGTCGTCTTAGTTTCACATGATCTTTTATTCCCATGGCTAGATTCACTCCTTGTCCCCTGTTAAACTCCGAGCTTGTCAAACTTGTCTAGTCCATGTATATGCTTCAGCGGCTATTAATAACACAAAAAACATCGCTTACATCTTAGCCAGATGTCGAGCGATGCTTTAATACATGCTTTCTTGTTCTTGGTGGATCTTGACACTTAGTACAATCCCGATAGACAGCATATTAATAATAAGTGATGAGCCGCCATAACTAATAAAAGGAAGGGTAATCCCTGTAAGCGGCATAATTCCCATCAGCATCCCAATGTTCTGAAACACTTGGAACACATACATGGATACGATACCAATGATAATGAATGAGCCCGCGATATTGTCGGATTGAATAGATATTAGAATCATGCGATAGATGAATAAAAAGTATAGCAGCAGTAACAAGGATGAGCCTAGAAACCCAAATTCCTCACCAATAGCTACGAAAATAGAATCGGAATACGCGTAAGGAATAAAGTTGTTGTGGATAGAGTTTCCATTTAAAAACGAGTCTCCGAATAATTGTCCTGATCCAATGGCCCGTATGGAGTTGCGAACCTGATAAATGGCATCGGGATCTGCATTCTCCGGTTCGAGGTACGTATCAATCCGCTCCACCCAATGACTGCTTCCCTTTTCTAACAGAAAGGCATAAATAGCATCGTGGTAGGTTTGATATAGAAAGAGAAATAAGGCGAGGCCTGCCCCTACGATCGCCAAACCTATAAGCACATGTGTATACTTAACATTCCCAATCCACAGCATTCCGATAAAGATAACTAGATAAATAATGGCATTTCCTAAATCCGGCTGAATCAGGACTAATGCAAAGGGTACAAATACTAATAAACCTAACGGTATAATATCTTTAACAAACTCAAGTTCAGCACCTTTACGCTTGGAAACAAAATAGGCAACCGCTAGAATAATGGCTAATTTAACTAATTCAGCCGGCTGGACATCAAAACCGATAAAAGGTAAGGAGAACCAACCTTTTGCCCCATTTCTTACGGTTCCAAAAAAATAAACAGCCACAAGCAGCGCGATACCCACACCATAAACATAATAACTGCCTTTAAGCAATACACGATAATCAAACAGAAATGCAGCGATAAGCGCTATAAAGCCAAGTGCATAATTAATGAGATTTTTGATATGCAAATTCGCACTGCTAAATACGGGATCGCTTACCGTTGCGCTGTATATGACTAAGGTGCTGATGAACATAAACAACACTAAAATGATAACAATGGGCCAATCTAGTTTCTTGAATTTTGTGAGCACTCCCACAACATATCAACTCATTCCAAAAAATTTCCTAACTTTCTTCAAAATTCCTCGTTCATCTTCAAGCGGCATAAGCGGCACCGTATCTCCTAGAATACGTCGACCTATGTTGCGATATGCAATGGCTGCTTTAGCATTAGGATTCATAACGATAGGTTCTCCTGTATTCGCTGATTTAATGACTTGCTCATCATCAGGAACAATCCCCAACAAATCAATCGCCAGCACAGAGCAAATTTCATCGATATCCAGCATTTCTTTCTTCTTCATCATATTAGCACGAACACGATTTATGATTAACTTAGGCCCTTGAATGTTAGCTGCCTCCAACAATCCTATAATACGGTCAGCATCTCGTACAGCGGCATTTTCTGGTGTTGTAACGACAATAGCGCGGTCGGCACCCGCAACAGCATTCTTAAACCCGGATTCAATGCCGGCAGGACAATCGATAATGACATATTCAAAATCTTTCTTAAGTTCTAAAATAATATCCTTCATATTCTCTGGCTTGATGTCGTCCTTATCTTTAGTCTGCGCTGCTGGCAGCAAATACAGTTCCTCGAAGCGCTTATCCTTAATTAGGGCTTGTCCTAAGCGGCAGCGTCCATCAACGACATCAACGAGGTCGTAAATGATTCGATTCTCAAGGCCCATGACAACGTCTAAATTGCGAAGACCGATATCTGTATCAACCATCACTACTTTTTTGCCTAATAAGGCTAGGGATGTCCCGATATTCGCGGACGTCGTTGTTTTACCAACCCCGCCTTTTCCGGATGTGATAACGATTGCCTCTCCCAAACTACTCACTCTCCTTTTAATAATACATTCGCTGCTGGTCGTATACGCTGCAATTGAGTAATTTTATCAATTTCCATTTGATCATCCTGTAAATAGGCAAATTCCATAAATGCTTCTTCAATTCCCCACTCATCAGGCGGGCGACTGTAAATGCTTGCAATTCTTAACTGCGTGGGTCTAAGGTGGGAAGCCGCAATAACAGCTTCTTGATCCCCTTGAAACCCAGCATGCGCTACACCTCGCATCGAACCCATGACATAAATGCTGCCTGTGGCTGTAAGTGTTCCGCCGGGATTCACATCACCAATATAGAACACATCTCCTTCAAAATGAAGCAACTGTCCTGACCGAATGATCCCCCGGGCTACATGCATTTGATGTTTATATTCAACAGCTTCCGCTTGTTTCACTTCTGACTCAATAGATTGAATCAATAAATTGCCATGCCTTCCGATCAGGGAGCGAATCTTGTTCTTCTGCTCATCCGTGATAACTCTGCTGCCTAACTTAACATAGACATGAACTATAGGCCCTTTTAAGATTTGTTGATGGGACTTTTCTAATTTATACTCTAGTTCATCTATTAAATCAGTAAACTCACATTGATCATTTAACAAAAAAACAAGGCCATCTTTGACCCCTTTAATGGTCACTTGATGCTTGGCGGTTGTCATTTAAAACGTCCCTCCCACTTCCTTTACGCTCCGGCCTTGCTCCCCCTTTAAGCTTCTTGACTCTCTTTATTAACATAGCGATCTTCCAACCATTTGCGAGCCGGCAAATATACAGCTAAAGCGAATAGTAGATTAAACAGTAATGAAGGCAACAACTGTCTGAGCAAGAACCAGACGATGGAAACGTCGGTAATTTGAAACAAACTGTATAATGCATACGTAATGGATTGATAAATAACCATTCCAAAACCGACCATAGTCATTGTAGAAGTTATTGTCACTCTAGTGCTTCTATAGCTCAGCCCAATCAAGTAACCTGTTAAGCCATAGCTAAAGGTGTGAACTCCGAGCATATGCCCGTAAAAAACAACATCTTGCAGCAGCCCAAACACCATACCTAAAAATAAAGCATAATGACGATGCATGAACATAGCGGAATACACAATTCCGATCAGTACAAATAATGGTGTAAGGTTCGTAGACTGCTGCCACTTTATGGGAACAAGCCAATGAAACAAAGTACTCTCCATTATAAAACAACCAAAAATAATCAACCAATATAATTTCTGCTTCATACCTGCCTCCGCTATTCCTCTATGCGGCCAGTTTCAACTACGAATACTTCACGCAGGTGATTAAAGGTTGCCGCTGGTTTAATTAATGCGGTGTGCGTTAATCCGAAATCGCCTACTTCTTTAGATACGACAGTCCCTATCACAATCCCTTCTGGAAAAACAGGACCTAAACTGCTCGTTACAATCGTATCTCCAACAACCATAGGATCATCCTGTGGAATCTTATTCATAATCAAATATTGCTGCTCACGATCATAACTTTCAATAATACCGAAAGATTCATTTTCTTTGCCAAGGACCGTCGCTGATATAGCTTTCGTTCCGCTAGCTCTCACATCTAAATTCGTAATTAACTGAACAGAGGCATAGAATGGGGAGACTCGTGTGACCCGTCCTATTAAACCTTTGGTTGTGACTACAACCATGTTTTCTTCAATGCCATCTTTTGATCCAATATTAATATTAATCGTTTGATTAAAGGGATCCGCACTCTCCGAGATCACTTCAGCGACATGATATTTATAATTATCCAGCTCCATCTGCCGTTCTGTGAAACCAAGCATTTCTTTTAATCTAATATTCTCACTTTCAAGCATGCTTAGTCTGGCGCTGTCTCTTGCGTAATGCGCCAACGTTTGTCTTAACGCTTCGTTTTCTTCATATAACAAACGCATATGTTTAATATCTTCAAACAAGCCCGCTATAAAAGAAGCGGGCTTGTAGAATAGACCCTGTGTCCATTTAACTGTATCCTGCAGCATCTTCTCCGGCCAGCTCATCGGCTCACGATTACCCGACGTTAAGCCCATAACCGCGATAAAAAGGATGAGGGCAAACAGCAATATAAATAATCTTTTATTCCCCAAAAGCTTTAGCAAAACAAACACCTTCTACATTATAAATTCCTCTTATCTTGCCTTGCTCGCCGGTCCATTCTTTGCTTTGAACAGGTGGATGTTCTCAAGTGCGCGTCCTGTGCCCACCGCTACACAATCAAGGGGATCATCTGCTACGAGCACAGGCATTCCCGTTTCTCGGGTCAGCAGTTTATCAAGGTTACGTAGAAGCGCTCCACCACCGGTTAGAACAATGCCGCGATCCATAATATCCGCTGCCAGCTCAGGCGGACATTTCTCCAGCGTGTTCTTCACAGCATCAACGATACTGTTCACCGTATCCTCCAGCGCCTCGGCAATTTCTTCCGAAGTGACCGTTATCGTCTTGGGCAGACCTGATACCAAATCTCGACCTCTAATTTCCATCGTTTCAGCTTGCTTCAGAGGCATAGCTGATCCAATATCCATCTTTAATTGCTCAGCTGTACGCTCCCCAATCATAAGATTATACATCCGCTTAATGTACTGAATAATAGCCTGATCCATTTCATCTCCCGCTACACGTACGGAACGGCTTGTGACAATACCGCCTAAGGAAATGACCGCTACCTCAGTCGTTCCTCCGCCAATATCCACGACCATGCTGCCTGTAGGCTCCCATACGGGGAGATTAGCGCCAATAGCGGCTGCAAAAGGTTCCTCAATTGTGTAAGCCTCCTTAGCGCCCGCTTGCCGAGTAGCATCCTCTACGGCCCTTTTCTCTACTGCGGTAATGCCCGAAGGCACGCAAACCATCACGTAAGGACGGTGCGGAAAAAGCATGCGCTGCTTCTGGGCTTGACGCAGGAAATATTTAATCATCGTTGCAGTCGTTTCGAAATCCGCGATGACCCCATCCTTCATCGGCCTGACGGCACGAATATTACCCGGTGTACGCCCGATCATTTTCTTGGCATGTTCACCCACTGCTTCAATTTGTTTGTTATCTGTACGGATCGCCACCACAGAAGGCTCCCGCACCACGATCCCCTTCCCCTTTACATATACAAGCGTATTCGCCGTTCCCAAATCAATGCCTAAATCTTTTGTCGTAAACCCACCAAACATATATGTATTCTCCCTTCCATTATCCTCCACTAGAATACTTCCCTTTATATCGATTCGGAGCATTGTCTTTTCTAGTTTATGTTTTGACAACAGCCCAATTCAAATACAATACTCTTTATTATATTACATCAATCCCTGTTCCTTCAAACTTACAAATTTTTGCTCCCCAATAATGATGTGGTCAAGTAATTCAATTCCCACCAATTCACCCGCGTCCAGCAGTCTTTTCGTCAGACGTATATCTTCTGCGCTGGGGGTTGGATCACCGCTCGGATGATTATGTAACGCGATGATCGACGCACTGTTTCTTCTCAGCGCAGCTCTATATACCTCTCTTGGATGGACCAATGCGGCATTCAAAGTCCCTTTAGATACAAGTTCCTTCCCCGTTACCTGATTCTTCGTGTTAAGGAATAAACAAATAAAATGCTCCTGCTGCAAGTAGCGCATTTCGTCCATCATATAAACCGCCGCATCCTCAGGCGAGCGAATGGTGACCGTATCTGAATGATTCGAAATTCTTGCAAGCCTTCTTCCTAACTCAACACACGCCTGAATTTGTACAGCCTTTGCTTCACCTATCCCTTTAATCGTAAGAAGTTGATCAATGCTTACATTCACGAGATGACGCAGACCTTCACACTCAGACAATATACGACCAGCCAGATGAACAGCACTCTCTGAATAAGTTCCGGTTCGTAAAATGATGGCCAGCAATTCAGCATTACTTAAAGCTTGAGGACCACTCTCAAGCAAACGTTCCCTTGGCCTTTCTGCAGCTGGCAACTGATTTAGGGCTACTGACGATTTTGACATAATTCCCCTCCATTTTAATGAGTTTTTCTAACTACGTGACCTATTACCCCCTCGATAAGAAAAAAACCTCCAATCTGTCTTAGTTATTGGAGGTCCATGTCGTATACTTGATTCCCATATAGTAAAAATACCCATAAATCCTTTGTTTTACAATAGTCTTAACGCTACTTTTTTCTTGTTTTTCAATTTAGACAATGCTGATTTCATAATTATCAAAACTTATTCATTAAACGGACTAACACCAAAGCTTAACAGCATCTGATACAACAAATTCAGCGGAAGTCCCATCACGCTGTAAAAATCTCCTTCGATTTTCTCTATAAAAACTGATCCAATTCCCTGTATTCCGTAACTGCCCGCCTTATCTAAGGGTTCGCCTGTCTTCACATATGCTTTGATTTCATCATCACTCATTGGTCTGAAAGTAACTTTGCTGACAGAATGACCCACAGCTACTTCCGGCATACCGTTTGCTGAACCATACGTGATGCGATATTGAGCCGTGTCTCCAAGATGCGCTGGGGTTTTACGCTCTCCAGTTTTATCACTCATTTCTTCTCTCTCAACATCACTCACTGATGAATCAAGCTTAGACACCAAAGCTATCCCGCTGTATACTTCGTGTGTCTGTCCTTGCAGCATTTGAAGCATTCTCGCCGCGTCAGCTTCATCGACAGGCTTGCCTAACACTTCTCCATGCATCACAACAATCGTATCAGAACCAATCACGATGCCAGATACATTCTCTTTCAAACCTTGAATGACCGCCTGTGCCTTGCGCAGTGCAAGGGTCTCCACAATGTGGACCGGGCTTAAAGGCTCATGAATCGTCTCATCCACATCACTAACCTGAATCGTAAAGGGCAAATTTAAAGCACGAATTAACTCCTGCCTTCTTGGAGATGAGGATGCTAGTATCAGATGGGCATGTTCTGTTCTTATCATGTATGAGCCTCCCCTATAGCTTTCGGTAAATTAAGATAGCCAATGCAGCACCTAAAATGCTCAGCAGGCTTATTTTAACCTCAATATAGAAATTGTACTTAAGCACTAACAAATCAGCTTGCGGATGCCAAGCTAATGACTGCCCTTGAGTTAAGAAGGTTAGGAACTCCACATGTCTTAACGCGTAAGCTAGTAGACTCCCTGCGATTAAGCCTAGTAAGATAAAGATGAATAACGTGCCGATATTTTTCCTCATATATTCATTTATCCCCTCTCTTAGGATTTTGCAAAATCCTCATCTATCGACGTATCCGAATGAATTTCCATTAAGTATTATACCAAATAATATGAAGCTGCCATTCATGGCTATACAAAAGATTACAACATTTTACCTAGTTACTTTCATCCCCTCTATCTATTACAATAGATTTTGGGAGGGCGACATTACATATGAACGTATCAAAACTAACACTGCTGCTGTTATGCATCCTACTCATTTCCACACCTCAGAGCATTTTCGCTGCTAGAATTGTTCTTGATGCTGGACACGGTGGGTCCGACCCTGGCGCAATCGGAGTCAATGGGCTTAAAGAAAAGGATGTTAATTTGGATATCACTAAAAAGGTTCAGATTGAACTGGTAAATATGGGTTATGAAATCATCATGACCCGCACGACAGATAAATTCCTTACACTTCAGGAGCGCGTTAAATTAACGAACGCTACCCATCCTGATCTCTTCGTTTCGATCCATGCCAATGCGCATCCGCAGTCACATGTTCAAGGCAGTATGGTGCTGTATTATGATCAAAGATATCCTCAGAAAAGGTACCCAGCAAGTAAAGAGATGATTCAGCTTAGTCCCCAAAGTAAGGCTTTGGCCCAAAGCGTCCAGAAGCAATTAGTTCAAAGTGCCGGTACTACAGATAAAGGGCTCCTCCCCAGTTCGGCTTATGTCATTAGAATGGGCAAGGTTCCTAGTATTCTCGTAGAAACAGCATTTCTGTCCAATTGGCAGGATGCTGAGAGACTTGCTGATGAACAGCTTCGATCAACCATGGCTAAAGGGATTGTAAAAGGCATCACTCAATACATGCCCATTTCCTTTCAGGATACAGTCAGTCACTGGGCTAAATTATCTATATTAAAAATGAAGGATACAGGCATTATGGTCGGGTACGGTGATGTATTTCGGCCGAATAAGGCCATAACTAGAGCTGAATTGCTGGCCACTCTTGATAGAGTATTCTATTTCACTCAGTTGGAACCGATAGATGTTGAGCCTGATCAGCCAGAGGATGCATCTCCCGAGCAAGAAGCTGCTGAAGAATTGGGCGAAATCGATCAAGAGAATTCAGCGTCCATTGATGATTCGGGATCCGAACATATGGATCCAACTGAAGACGCGGAGCAAACTGAACAACATGAACATCCAGAGCCATTAGATCATGACACTGGTAATGAAACAGAAGCCACTAATCATGGAACAGATCAGGTTCAAATCTCTTCAACTCAGAACATAGAAGCATCAACAGAAGCAAAGCAGATTTCAACAGATATCGATGAAAGCCACTGGGCGTATGACATTTTTGAGAAAGCCATACAACTAGGTATCATTGAAGGGTATCCAGATGGAACTATTCAACCTAACAAGCCTGTAACACGCGCAGAAGCCTCTGTCTTGTTCGATCGTATTCATAGTCTGACTACTTCGGAAGAAGATCCAGGTGTAACAATCGCAACACCGTTTGTTGATGTCCCTGAAGCATCCTGGGCAAGCGCATCTATTTATAGAATGAAATCATCTCATTTGATTCACGGGATCACTGACACTACCTTTGCACCAAAGAAAAAAATGACTCGTGCCGAAATATCAGTCATCATTGATCGATACATTGATTAAAAAACGTAACAATAGTAAAGTCAAAAGCCTCCATACCCACTTCACAGGTGGTTATGGAGGCTTTGTCATTAAGATGAAATGGAAGCTAAGAGCTTCCGTTCAGTAATCACATACTGCATGATCGATTGTTGAGCTTGCCATAAGTAGGATGCACTAGGGTTCTTCTGATATTCTTCCATCGAGAGCAGAGCTGTGTTCATGGCTGTAATCATGCTTTGATGCTCATCTCGTACCTCCTCAGGTAACCCTTGTGAAATACTCGTATTTAACTGGGTCCACTCCTGATGAGTACTTTTCAAAGTCTGCACAGTGGTATCATCCAATGTTGAAGGCTGAGATTCACCTAGATGCAGTAAGCTAAGGTTCGTTATGATTTCCATTAGTCTATTGCCGCCGGCGATATAGTTTTCGAAAGCATCGTCTGCACTGCCCACCCATGCTATTGATGCCACTGCCGGGATTTCAAAAGTCTTGATATATGTTTCCATTCCGCTTTCCTGCAGCTTATGGCTCAACAAGAGTGCATCATCACGATTATTCGAAATACCCGCATATACATAATAATTCTCCTGCTTATCGCTAGCCCCGGTAAATCCCTTATTTTGCAAGGCTTGAATCGCTTGATCTACCCCCTCACTATCACTGAACATTCCATTTTGCAGAACGAAAAAGGAAGCAGAAGGTATGTCTACCTGAAGCGTTTCTAATTCCGGTGTTGTTACCCCTATGTTCTGGGCACTCTCAACGATTTGGCTCTCTACGGGATTGAGAGTTCCTGGTGCAGTTTCATTGAATTCACTAGCAGCAGGTACTGGATTCACCTTATCCAATACATTTTCATCACCCGCAAACATAGAGAGGACAAAAGCGCCGAATAAGATCCCTGTAACAATTGCTCCCCCCGCAGAGCTTATGATTTTGATCCAGGGCGCGCCTCCTTTCTTGCGTATGTAAGCTCCCCTAGTGACTTTTTCATCGTATAAGGGGCCATAAGCATCGTAGTCCTTCCACCCCGACTCAAAATCTGAGATATGATCTGCTTGTTCATCTATGCCTCGTTGGCTTCTGAGGTCTACATACCCCGTTTCTGCATCAGCTTCGGATACATCTTTATATGATTCCCATGTATTCGTCGTAAACAATTCATCATTCCACAAATCAGTATCCTCTGCTTTAGCAGGCATAGGTTTGTGATACGGTGAGCGATTTGACTTGCGAATCATTTCTTCCAAGCCCTGTGTTTCTATATCAAACGAACTATTCCATGCTCCGTAGTCTGTTGTAAATTGATTCAGAGGCTGAACATCATAAATCGTTGCCGGTTTAATACGATCTTCGTCTGTTCTAGGTCTTAAAACACCTGGCTCCTCAATATTGGGATGATCTTGATGCAAAGGTATGACTTCACCCTTAAGCTCCTCTTCATGGCCTGGCTTCTTACGCCTTCCTGTGCTGTCAAACCGATATGTAATGCGAGCTTTATTCATTGACATCGTCTCTCTCTCCCTTGTCCCATTCTCTTAATCTAGATATATGATAGACAAGTAGAGATTATGCTTATTTGCAATTGGAAATGACTATACATCGTATGACAATCTAAACTAATCTGCATGTTGTCCACATTACAGTACTGATTTAATCATCTAATGGAGTTGTTGCTGTAGAGTTTCTAACAACTAATAAGTATTGAAAAAAAGTTATAGTCTCAAGTAGTGGTGTAAATTTAACCGGCACATATTGACAAACC
>CAYUSG010000104.1:0-13739 GCA_964447355.1 uncultured Paenibacillaceae bacterium | reverse complement strand
TTTTAAGAATAAGTGAGTATTTAAGAGATAATTTAACTTTATTGAGGGAGGTGATGCGTCGATCACAGTTCAAGCGATAGGTATGATCTAATGGAATGCTTTGTAATTCGATTTCAAAAAAAAGGGGATGTTTTTGAATGAGAAAGACACATAAGAAATGGTTCAATGGATCAATTCTATTATTGGCATTCATCATGATATTAGCAGCATGCGGAGGCAACACTGTGCCTCAGAACAATACCCCGACTGAAACGACTAACGGGGAAACAACTGACCCAGTTGGATCAGCAGATGGGGCAGGTACTTATTTAGAACAAGCCTATGCAGGTGAATTCGAAGGCACGAAGGTGTCTATGTTTGGCCCGTTTACAGATGCAGACCAAGTAAAATTTGAGGAAAGCATTAAAGCATTCGAAGAACAAACGGGAATAGATATCCAATATGAAGGCTCCAAAGAATTTGAAGCCACCATTTCAATTCGAGTTGATGGCGGAAGCGCGCCTGATATTGCTGACTTCCCGCAGCCGGGACTGCTTGCAACATTCGTGAAAGAAGGGAAAGTGATCGACGTCACCAGCTTTATCAATGAAGATAGATTGAAGGAACAATACAATCAAAGCTGGCTCGATATGGCAAGTATGCCGGGACCGGACGGGGATGTCATGGCGGGGATATGGAACCGCAGCAGTGTGAAGAGCTTGGTCTGGTATCCAAAGGCTGCCTTTGTTGATGCAGGTTACACCGTCCCAACCACGTGGGATGAATTGATTGAACTAAGCGAGCAAATCGCTGCAGATGGGGACCAGGCTTGGGCGATAGGTATTGAAAGCGGTGCTGCAACAGGCTGGCCGGGCACGGACTGGGTTGAGGACATTATGCTTCGTACGACGTCACCTGAGAATTACGACAAATGGGTAGCCGGTGAATTGCCGTTTAATTCGCCTGAAGTGAAGCAAGCCTTTGAGAAAATGTCTGAGATTTGGTTTAACGAAGATTATGTGTACGGCGGGACGAAGGCGATTGTAACGACAGCCTTTGGTGATGCTCCGAACCCGATGTTCGAGAACCCTCCGAAAGCTTGGCTGCACCGTCAAGCCAGCTTTATTACCAGCTTCTTCCCTGAAGGTGCGGTGGCTGGAGAGGATTACGATTGGTTCCCGCTGCCTCCGATAGATGAACAGTACGGGCAACCAGCGCTTGTAGCTGGGGATATCTATGCGATGTTTAATGATCGACCAGAGGTGCGTGCGGTCATGGAATTCTTCACGACAGCCGAATCGATCAAGACATGGATTCAATCCGGCGGTGTGATCGCACCGATGAACGATGCAGACCCAGCTTGGTATGCTTCTGATGTTGAACGCCGCATGGCTGAATTCATTCAGAACGCTGATGCGATCCGTTTCGATGGCTCTGACTTAATGCCAGGTTCAGTAGGTGCGGGTACGTTCTGGACGGGATTAACGAATTACGTAAGCGGTACGGTTGGATTAGATCAAGCACTTGAAGAAATTCAAAAAGGTTGGGATAACCAGTAATTCACATGAGCTTAAGAGGGGCAGTTTAATCTTGATCTGCTCCTCTTTCTTGTTTCATTACATGAAGGGGGATTGCATGATGAATACCTCAGCTCATAAACTGCGTACGCCGCTTGTGGCTGCGCTGTCAGTTCTCATCCCTTTAGTCAATGCTGCGCTTCATACCGGCATATTCTTATTCTTGCGAAATGCGAGTATGCATCCTATTGTTTACGCTTTGATTGCTATCCTATGGGGGATTCTTGGCGTCTATGTGTTGTTTTTCTCCTTCAACTGGATGGTTGAGCAGTATCCTGAGAAGTGGAGAAATCGGATTCAACCCTTAGTGTTTGTCGGGCCGGCAGTGTTCTTGTTAGGTTGGCTGCTGTTTCTTCCTGCTATTCGCACCTTAATGCTGAGCTTTATGGATGCGGGTTCCGCTAAATTCATCGGCTTGGCGAACTATACGGCCGTTTTTACAGATCGTTTATTGCTGACAGCACTGCGTAACAACCTGCTGTGGGTAGCCGTTGGGGCTACAGCTTGCGTGGTATTGGGGCTGTTTATTGCCGTTTTGGCGGATCGAAGCAGCTTTGAGAAAACAGCGAAGGCGATCGTATTTATGCCGATGGCGATTTCTTTCGTGGCCGCGGGTGTAATATGGAAGTTTATTTATTATTATCAGCCCGGTGATGAGCAGGTAGGTCTGCTCAACGCGATTGTTACGGCATTTGGCGGGGAACCTCAAGCCTGGACTAGTATGCTGCAGCCATGGAATAATCTGTTTCTTATTCTCATTCTCATTTGGATGCAAACGGGTTTTGCCATGGTGTTGTTCTCGGCAGCGCTCAAAGGGATACCCGAGGACTTGCTAGAAGCAGCCAGAGTTGACGGCGCTAATGAAATACGTATTTTCTTTAACATTATGATTCCGTATATCTCAGGGACCTTGTTAGCCGTTTCTACCACGATTGTTGTGTTTACGTTGAAAATATTTGATGTGGTCATGGTGATGACAGGCGGGCAATATGGAACAGACGTGGTGGCCACTCAATTTTATAGGCAGCTCTTTATGTTCCGAAATACCGGTTATGGGTCTACCCTGGCGATTGTCCTCTTAATTGCAGTTATACCTGTGGTCTGGTTTAACCTCAGCCAGTTCCGTAAGCAAGGGGGCGGATTCAAATGAGACGACGTCGTGCTAAAAGTTCGAAGTGGCTGGTGAATACGATTCTGGGCTTTATTTGCTTCATCTGGTTAGTGCCAACGTTAGGGTTATTTATCTCTTCATTCAGACCGGCTGACGATATTCTAAGTACTGGCTGGTGGACCGTGCTGCCGCATAAGACATGGGTAACTGAGGATCAAATCCAACTGCCGAAGGATACGGATTTGCGAGAGCCGATCAAGGTGGAAGACCGCACGTTTACGGCAGAAGAATTAAGTGAAGGGGTTATAATGGATGGCAAGCAGCTCATATGGGAGAATCGCCGTGGGCGGCTGATTAATGTCCAGGATCGGGCTTGGTCGATGAACACAGACTTTACATTGGAAAATTATAAAAGTGTGTTGGGCGGGAAAACCTACGAAATCACTCAACCCGATGGCAGTATTAGGACCCAGAAAGGAGATAACCTATCGCGCTCATTCTTGAATACGTTAACGGTGGCGGTGCCTGCAACGATCATACCGATACTGATTGCATCGTTTGCAGCGTACGCGTTCGCATGGATGCGATTTCTCGGGCGTAAAACCTTGTTTGTCATTGTCATCGCCCTGCTCGTGATCCCGATTCAAGTGGCCTTAATACCGATTTTGAGAGATTTTACAGGGTTAGGTGTGAATGGAACGTTTCTTGGCATTTGGATTGCACATACAGGCTTTGGTCTGCCGCTGGCCACTTATTTTATGTATAACTATATTAGCCAGCTGCCTCGCGACTTGTTTGAATCAGCTTTTATTGACGGCGCAACGAAATTTACGATTTTTACAAAGTTAATCTTACCCTTATCGGTGCCAGCCATAGCTTCCATAGCCATTTTCCAATTTCTCTGGGTCTGGAATGATTATTTAGTAGCGTTGGTGTTTATTGGCAGTCAGCCTGACGTTCAAGTGCTGTCGATGCGGATCGCTGACATGGTCGGTTCAAGGGGGAGTGACTGGCATTTGCTAACAGCAGCCGCGTTTGTATCCATGCTTATGCCGTTGACCGTATTCTTCGCATTGCAAAAATATTTCGTGCGTGGCCTATTAGGCGGTTCTGTGAAAGGATAGCATGTGACATTGTCAAAGGCTCAGGCTATAAATCCATCCCGAGAAGTGAATTCTCGGGATTTTCTTTGTGATAAAATGTGATAAAATTCGCGTGATACGTATCCAAATGATTCTTTGGTCGGTAGATTTTTAGGACGGAATGTGCTGAATGCCTATTGTCAACCTACAATTTTTTACATTATACTTAATTAACTTGTTAAGGTGGGTTGATATAAATATGCAGGCACGATTCCAGTCTATTCTTGTAGATCACAAAGAAGAAATTATCGCTAGATGGCTGAAGCAAATTGAGTTTAATGACCCGAAAATGCACGATATAAACAACCTGCAAAATGGCGAATCCTACTTCATTCTTGCAACGGATATCCATATTCCCTTAGATGAACATCCCCATTTCGAGATTATTCCTAGAATGTGTGCCTATCATGCCGAGCGAGATACCCCTCTTACTCATCTTCTTAAAAGTCCGCATATATGGCGACAGGTGATTGGGGATTATCTCTTTGACACTATGCGATCGCTGGACTTGGGGACCGCAGAGGTTGCAGATTATTTTCGCAAGCTGTCCCTTCGTATTGATAAGCTGCAGGAGTATATTTGTGATTATTATTGGGAGCAGGCTAAACATAAAATTAAAGTTCAGGAAGAGACGATTCATCAGCTGCATCAAGACCGTCTAAGCTTGTTAGGTAAAATGGCGGCCAGCTTAGCTCACGAAATCCGCAACCCGCTCTTTGCCATTGAAGGCTTCCTGAAACTGATTCAAGGACAATTAGGCAATGCGAATACCGCAAAGGTAAGTAATTATTTTAACGTGATTGAGAATGAACTAAAGAATGTGTACGGCCTCATAACAGGGTTCTTAAGCTTCTCTAAGAACAGCGGTGTGGAGGAAGCAAAGCAGCCATGCGTATTGTCTGAAGTGATGGATGATGTGCTTGAACTGGCAAGTCCAAGGTTGATTCATGAGAATATTTCCGTTCGTTGGTGCGGCTGTGACGTCGAGCAAGTCAAGGTACAGAAAATCGCTGTGAAGCAGGTCTTGTCCAATTTGATTAATAACAGCATTGATGCTTTAATAGAGAGCACTCAGAAGGATAAGTATATTGCGATCCAATGTAAAGACCAAGGAGATCGGATTGTTGCACATATTAAAGATAATGGACCAGGCATACCCGAAGACCTTAAGGATATGCTCTTTAAGCCTTTTGTAACAGGTAAGGAGCATGGAACCGGTTTAGGGCTGCCGATCTGCAAGCAAATTATGGAGAAGAACCATGGTGAAATCACTTTTAGCTCAGTCCCTGGGGAAACTACATTTACGCTTACCTTCTTCAAAACGGAATAAACTATGGTTTAAAGGCCGCTAGTACAGACTTCTTTGAAGTTGGACCAGCGGTCTATTATTTGACGAATATTAGAATGGAAGTACTCAGAACGAAGAGGACAGCAGCGCAGGCCAACGCCCAGACAAGGGCTTGTTTGTTGTGCAGGTCTGTTGCTCGAAGCCGTCCTCTGTAGAGGGCTGAACCGAGTATAATTAAGGCCACTAGGGAGAGGGCAACAATAAGACCGGGCACACGCTGAAGCAGCAGAATCATGATACGCAGCGTAATAAGGACGGCTATAATGGTTAGAATTAAGCGTCCTGCAAAGCGAACTATTGACATACTACACACCTCCGTGAAATGATGTTCTAATAGGATGAGAGAGCATACAGACTGCAAAGGGGGCGCACATTATTTCAGATCGTCATATTTCAACCATCAAGCTCCTTAGTTGGGCAGGATTAATGATTTATATGTTCGGTTTAAGCTACCGGCTGTTCTTCGTAGCCTTTGGTGACTATGAACGACATGCCGCGGAACAAGTCTCATGGAACCTCGTTCCATTTTCCACCCTTCTCAATTATATACGTTATTTAGATCATTATGGCTTCACCATTTGGTCCATAAATTTGTTCGGCAATATCGCCGCATTTATTCCATTTGGTTTTTTTATGGGTTTGATTTTTCAAAAATGCAGAGCAAGGGCTGGGCTGACATTTCTTCTAACTTTAGCTTTCAGTTTTTTTGTTGAGAGTATTCAAGCTTGGTTTCGAGTAGGCAGCTTTGATGTAGATGATATTCTATTAAATGGGTTGGGCGGATTAATTGGCTGGTGGATGTCTAGATGGATCCGCCGTTTTCAGACTTGAAATCCAGTGTATTATGTAACGGTATGAATAAAGGGAGCAGAGCCTAGAGTGCTCTGCTCTTTGCTTTGGCTTAGAAGAAGTATCCTGCCGATAAGATAATCACTAATAAGATGTAAAGTACAAGAATTGCAGCTGTAGAAGTGTAAGCACCGCCGACACATGCACCCATTGATATCCCTCCTTTGTTCGAAACATGATACACCATATGTCAAATGAAGACGTTTTGAATCCGCTGATGTCCATATTGAGCTAAAATCTTTTAAAGTTAGGCCCCCGTCCAAACGACCTGGCTGATGTTTGAATTGAATAGATAAGTTAGACAAAGCTGGAGGTTGATGGCGGTGAATTACTTAAAAATGCTTACTAAATTAGGTATTAGCAGCGCTCATCCAGGCGGATTCGCTGCAACGCTTCGCAAGCTGGATTACATTCAAATTCCTAAACAGATGAAGGTTCTGGAAGTGGGTTGCGGGACGGGAAGGACGGCATGTCATTTAGCTAAGGAGGGTTATGAGATTACAGCGGTGGATCTAAGCGCAGAGATGATTCAGAAGGCGAAGCTGCGTGCCGATGTGGAGCAGGTAAGCGTGAATTTCCAAGTTGGGGATATTCATAACCTGCCGATGGAATCTGCGAAGTTTGATCTGTTATTAGCAGAATCTGTGACCAATTTCGGCCGAGTCGATTGCGTGCTTCAGGAATACCGCAGGGTTCTGAGGCCGGGAGGAATGCTGTGTGACAGGGAAGTGGTTCTGACGAAGGATATTCCCCAGCAGGATGCAGAGGTGCTGCATGACTTCTTTGGTGTCCCTAAGCTTCTTACCGTTGAGGACTGGAAGCAGGCCGTTGAGGACGCAGAGTTTCATTCTATTGTATTCTGGGATTATCGACAGCTTAATGAAGAGCTTCTTCATGATCATTACCAGCACGATGATCCGCTGCAAATGATGAGTGAGGGCGCATTCGCAGACTTTGACTTATGGGCTACTATTCGTGCCTACAACGAACTGATGGAGCGCTATCAGGATGTATTAGCCTCGGTTGTAATTATTGGAAGGGTGCGATAATGCTTGTACTGAGTGCTCCTCGGGTCTAAGATAATAGTGAGACGGATGAAGTGTTGTTGAATTAGAATGTATCTGTGATAAAAGTCACAGTCCCCTTAGGACGATTATGGTGTAATGGTGATAACTAACATTAAAAGCATCTCGAAAGGTGGTCATGGCCGTGAGTCTTACCCCCATCGCCAGCGGAAGCTGCCAAATTGCCCAGTTTCTAAGTCCAGCGTATTTCGAAAAGTTAGAACAGCTAATGTACACTGCACAGGCAGCCGAAGGCTCTCATTTGTTTCTAGAAGGGGACAGGGCTGATCGCTTATATTATGTCATCGAGGGACAGGTTAAGGTTTCCAAAATGACTGAGGACGGCAAGGAACTGGTCTTATATTTGCTCCAAAGTGGTGATTTGTTTGGTGAAATTGGCGGGTTCGGTGAAGTGCATCATACGTTAAATGCAGAGGTTCTGCAAGATAGCAAGATAGGTGTAATCCAGCAGAAGGATCTGGAAATTCTAATTTATCAGCATGGTGAATTTGCTGTGCAGTTTATGAAATGGATGGGACTTGTCAACCGGACAACACAATCTAAGTTTCGGGATCTTATGCTGTATGGCAAGACGGGAGCACTAGCATCCACGATTATTCGCTTAAGCAATTCTTACGGTACGTTGCAAGAAGATGGGATTCGGATTGGTATTCAGTTGACGAATACAGATTTAGCCAACCTCATTGGAACGACACGGGAAAGTGTGAATCGTTTGTTGAGCAGCTACAAGGACGACGGGGTTATTAGCTACGATCACGGTCATTTAGTGATCCATAAGCTTCATGTGCTGCGAAGCATTTGTCATTGTGGTGATTGCCCGCTGGAAATATGCCGTATTTAATAAAATTCATAAGATAGATAGGTGAGATGAAGTGCTGACAGGTGCTATTTTGGCAGGTGGAGAAAATAAACGTATGGGCGGTACGATCAAAGCCTTGCTTCCGCTTCAAGATACGCCTTTAATTGTACGGCAAATTGAAGAAATGCGAACGCTTTGTGATGAAGTCATTGTGGTGACGAATGATCCCGAACGTTTGCTTCCGGTTATTCCGAAGGATATTCGTATGATTACAGACTATATCCCGGGTAAGGGACCGCTGAGCGGGATGCATTCTGCATTTTCGCTGGCTAAACATGAGAGTATATGGGTCGTTGCCTGTGATATGCCATGGATTTCCGCCAAAGCAGCGCAATGTATGGCTGACAAACGTGCGGAGCTTGGTTGTGATGCGGTGATACCTGTATTAGGCCAGCGGCTTCATCCCCTGCACGGAGTGTACCATAAGCGATGTGTTGACGTCGTGACGGCATTTCTAAGTGCACAGAACTATCGCTTGCAGGACATGTTCAAGCTCATCTATTGGATGGAAGTGAATGAGAGCATCTTTGACAACTTGGGACTAGACAAAAGATGTGTTACGAACATGAATACGCCTGAGGATTATAAGCTTGTCATTGAACAACTAGATCCTGGCAGCTGGAATCACTAGAACTTAATATATAGTCTAAAGCGATGTAACCGCGGGGTGTCTCCCTGCGGTTTTTTCGTATGTGTTCAAAAAGGTAGGGAGCAGGCCCCGAATCCTGATTGAAGAACGTCACAAATTAGTAACGAAATTGGAAGCGTGCATGTGAGATTCATCACAGTGATAAATCTTACTGCTATTTACAATGAATACAGCTGTAAAGATAAGCTTACAACGCGTTATTCGCTAGGGGAGGGTTTATCCATGAAAAAGCAACAGGAACACCAATCACATTCTTTAAAAGGAACGTTTATCGCGGTTATGGGGCTGGGTGCATTCTTGATATTGTCTTGGGTGTCTGTATTCATGTTGTTCTTAGATCGAAACTAGGCCCACATTGTATGTAGGAACCATATGAAAAATAAGGGGAGGAAGCGTTCGCATGCACATTCATCGTTTAGAGAAAATTTGGCTTATTTTTGGCATGGCCATGCTGGTTGTATTTTTAGCTATTCTAGGGGTTAGTACATTCGCTATGGGCATGGAGCCGCCGAGTCATAAGCACAGCATAGATCCCCAGAAGGTGTTAGAGACACCGCCTTTTGATCAATTGGGTGTGAAAAGCGTAGGTGATCATGAATATGAGGTGACACTGCTGGCATTTGCCTTTGGTTATGAGCCGGGAGTGATCGAGGTAGAAGCAGGGTCTACGGTCCATTTTACAGCGACCAGCACCGATGTAGTTCATGGTTTTCAGATTCCGGGCACCAACGTCAATATGATGATTGTCCCAGGTGAGATCAGCCATATATCGCACACCTTTAACGAGCCGGGTGAATACTTGATTCTCTGTAACGAGTATTGCGGAGCACAGCATGAAGCAATGAAGGCGAAAATTATTGTACATTAAATCGTTGGATGGAGAGGAGATCGGTATTGTGGCACAAAAAGCTCAGCAAGCAGCAATGGGATGTCAAGGATTCAACAGCAAAGATGGAGCTTTGTCATTGTCTTATATTTTATTTGCTTTTGCTGCTCTTCTGATTGGAGCAATTGCAGGTTTGTTGCAAGGTCTAGTGCGCGGAGGTATGGTTGAACTTCCTGCGGGTATTGGATATTACCAATTGTTAACGGCCCATGGCGTGTTAATGGCGTTAATTTTCACAACGTTCTTCATTGTCGGATTTCTATTTGCAGGTGTAGCTAGAACGACAGGGGGAGAGCTCCTAAAAAGCGTTCGCACATTAGGTTGGATTGGCTTTCTTCTGATGGCAGTGGGGACCGTGCTTGCTACGATTTTAATTTTATTAGATAAGGCAACGGTACTATATACATTCTATGCTCCAATGGCAGCTTCTCCTTATTACTACATTGCTCTAGTTCTCATTGTAGTGGGCAGCTGGTGCGGCGTCTTTGGCATTATTCATCAATACAAACATTGGAGACGTCAGAACGCAGGGAAACTGTCGCCATTACTTACGTTTATGGCTGTTGTGACCATGGTCATGTGGTTTATCGCAACGCTTGGTGTAGCGGCTGAAGTTATATTTCAACTCATTCCGTGGTCATTTGGCTGGGTGGATACGATTGATGTAATGATCAGTCGTACGCTGTTTTGGTATTTTGGGCATCCGCTCGTGTACTTCTGGCTGCTTCCAGCTTACATGTGCTGGTATGTGGTTATTCCGAAGATCATTGGAGGTAAAGTATTCTCAGACTCGCTAGCCAGATTGGCATTTATTCTGTTCTTATTGTTCTCGATTCCAGTAGGCTTCCATCACCAATTAACAGAACCTGGCATCAGCCCGTTCTGGAAATTCCTTCAGGTATCGTTAACCTTTATGGTTGTGATTCCATCGTTAATGACTGCCTTCTCGCTGTTCGCAACCTTTGAGCTGTCAGGGCGGGCTAAAGGGGCCAAGGGATTGTTCGGATGGGTAAAGCTGCTCCCATGGAAGGATGTTCGCTTCTTCGCTCCGTTTATGGGCATGCTGGTCTTTATACCCGCAGGTGCAGGCGGCTTGATCAATGCAAGTAACCAGATGAACCAAGTGGTTCATAATACATTGTGGGTTACGGGTCACTTTCATCTGACTGTGGCTACTAGTGTGGCGGTTACATTCTTTGGTATTGCTTATTGGCTGATCCCTGCATTAACGGGGCGTACGTTAACAAAACGCATGAATCGACTAGGAATTATTCAGGTGACGATCTATTTGCTCGGTATGTTCTTTATGTCTGGCTCAATGCATTTGGTTGGTTTATTCGGATCTCCTCGACGCACAGCTTATACGACTTACGATGGAAGTGCAGAGGGGTTGTCTTGGATGCCGTATCACGTTGTGATGTCTATCGGAGGAACCATTCTGTTCATCAGCGTGGTGATGATGATCTTGAATATTATTGGCTTGCTTCGTGCGCCAAAGGGCAGTACCGAATTCCCTGTAGGGGAAGTAACAGAAGAAGCGGGTCCTACGCCAAAGATATTAGAGCGTTGGGGCTTGTGGGTTGGAATCGCTGTTGCCCTAATTTTAATTGCATACAGCATTCCATTTACCGAGATGCTGAACAATACAACACCAGGTTCCCCTCCTATTCAAACCTGGTAATGCTTAAGGGCCGTCCGCTATGCGGGCGGCGTTACCTTTTTGACCGAGCTTCTATAATGCTGCTAAAGCTTATTAGGCAAACGCAACGGTAGCATACGCAACGGGTCCAGTCATCGAATTCAATTCCCTCTTGCTACTAAAAAATGTATAATATTTACAACTAAAGGGAGAGGTGTTAACTATGCATTATTCAATTGAAGTTTGCGAAGCTAAGCATGTTGCGGGTTTATCTGCTGTAACGAGTAATCAATTAGAAATGAGCGGACAGGGGGTTATCGGCAGCATGTGGAATCGGTTCTGGAGTCCAGAACATCAGAACATAGTGAATCCGTGGATGTTACAAAGTCCAATTATAGCGCTATATTCAGATTATACGGCAGGTGTGAATGGACCCTATCAATTTACACTAGGTTTCGACGTAACTCATACCAATGAACCTTACCCCGCTAATTGGGTTGAGAAACGCATTCCGACAGCTAAATATATTAAATTTGAAACAGCGCAAGGACGCATGCAGGATGTTGTAGTGCAAGCTTGGCAGTACATATGGAAATGGTTCGAGGAGCATTCCTATGAAAGAACCTATACAGGAGATTTTGAATTATACGACAAGCGGTGCAGTGATTCTGAGCAAGCCGTGGTAGATATCTACGTGGCCATTAAATAAATAATCTTGTTGGGACTTTAGTATTAAATAGGCCAATTTGGTAAATATTTCACAAAAACATAGAACTTATTTCGATCCCCCGCGTAACTATTTAAAGTGTGCTGTAAACGGAAGGTTGGCAGTACAATGCTGAATATATGGAGAGGGTCGATCGTTTTGAATCATTTTAGTCGTCGAAGCAGCAGGAGGAAAGCTGGAATTATAGCATCAGTCTCGGGTCTGTTTCTGCTTCAAGCATTAATGAGCCCCGTTTATGCTGCAGAGCAGCTTTCATCGAACATTGTTAAAGTGAACGGGGGAGAAGCAGGCAGTATCAGCGCATCAAGCGATAGTGCGGGAAATATGGCAAGTGATTCAGGAACTGCCTTATCTTCGGAGCAGAAAGTATCGGAAGAGCCGGGTATTACGCAGGACGAGGCTGTAGCGAAGGTGCGTAAGCTGTTTCCATCTTTTGAACAAGCTGACGCAGACCAAGTCCGATTAGAGCAAAATGATCGCTACGGTCAAGACCGAAACGTATGGGAGATTCATTGGACCATTCAACGCGCCAACAGCAGTTATGGCTTTAGCAGCACAGTAGATGCCGTTAATGGTGATATTCTAAGCGTGCATCATTTCAGCAGCTTTGACCAGCCTGCGGAGGGTACGTACTATGGGTCTGCGATTACGAAGGAAGAAGCTCTATAGCGGGCCAAGCAATTTATACCTCAAGCTGTTCAAGTAGACTCGATCAGTCAGTGGCAGTCTAGCGATGAGTTGATATATAACTCGGGGGCTTTATTAGGGCCAGTTCAGTATTATTTGACCTTTAACCGAACACTTAATGGGGTGAAAACACCTGACGTTATTCACATCCAGGTCGCAGGTGACGGACAGATTCAAGACTTCAACTATCGGAAAATCAATTCATCACTGCTTAAAGAGAGTAAACCATCACTGACAGCAGATGAAATGTATGAGCATTACAAGACCAAGCTGGAGATGGAATTAAGTTATGTGCCATCGAAGAAAAATCGTTACAATCAGGAGTGGATTATCGCTTATAAGCCTAAACACTCTTATTTTGAAGCGATTGACGCCGCCAGTGGCCAACCGCTGAATGCCGCAGGAGAGCCGATTGAAGGATTTGTTCAAGCGTATGAGTTATTGCCAGAGTCTAATGAAGTGTTTAAGCTGCGGGAAGACGCGGGATTCATAACTGAAGAAGAGGCAGTTGAACGCGTTCATTCATGGGTACAGATCCCCGAGGGTTTTCGTTTAGATCGCAAAACGTTGCGTGAGCATCATAACGCTTTTAATCAACAAGTATGGGAACTGGTGTGGAGTACTGGCGATGAGGATGCTCGAATGCCGTTTGATGACGGTCCGTACGCCGTTGTAGATGCGACCACCGGACAACTGCTGGAATATCGAGAACAGCGATATAACTATATAAAGACAGGATCCTCGCCAGAAGCGAATGCCGAAGGCGGAACATCCCCTACAAAGCAGCTTAGCAAAGAGCAGTTATATAACAAAGCGGAGCAGTTTATTCATTTGGTCTACCCAAGCGCAGCGGAGGAGCTGCGATGGATAAGCAAAGGCGCAGAGGTTAATATTCCTTCAGATGGGGAGCATCAGATGTTTGTGTTCCAACGTTTTTACGACACTATTCCAGTTGCAAGCGATTTGGCCAGGGTTACGTTAGATGAAACAGGCAATCTAGTGAATTATACGGCAAACTACACACATGATATAGCATCGAAAGTAAGTAACCTTCAGGCGGAAATTACCGCTGAGCAAGCAAAGGAACGTTATTTGGAGAGGATATCATTTGAATTAAGATATGCCTTTTTTGACAACATGTATATGAATAATGTTCAAGTGGACCCTAAGATTAAGCTAGTCTACGATTTAAGCTTTCATC
>CAYUSG010000103.1:0-14091 GCA_964447355.1 uncultured Paenibacillaceae bacterium | reverse complement strand
CTACTTATTGCATTTGTATTAAGATTTGTATTAAGATTTGTTTTAATAATAACGGCTAAAACGAACCTAGTCAATAGTTTTTTAAAAGTTTCAGTGATCATGATCACACCTGAAGAACAAAAAAGAGATTACCGCATAGTACATTGACTACAGCGATAACCTCTTCTATATTACAAGAGATAATCCATTTCACAATCACAAATATATACCAATATGTGAAAACCACATCCACAGCCATTAAATTACTTGTCAATTAAATCCTAATAAACTTCTAAAATAAACTTGAACAATTCCAATTATAGTAATGGGCATGATAATGGCCAAAAAAAGTCAAGAAAACATACATTTTATGTACTTCGCCCGGTCTACTCCTTCCTTTAACTCCCATAATCCCAGTGTAATAAAGTACAAACCTAATAATACCGAAATCAGTACGACAAAATAAAATACTCCCATCTAACCACTCCTAGCTTCTTAAGTTCAATTCGATTATCTCGCCATTGATCTTTATCCCTATATTTATTGCGCTTAATCGAACATATAACAGTCCATTATGGCTGAACAAATTCGTCGATACGCTTTACAGATTGTAATAGCTGTGAAAATCCAATTAATAATAATCCTGATACCATTGTGGAAAAAGACCATACTAAATTAAATTTCGATGTTTCCCAAAATAAATAAAGCTCCCACCCAAGACCTGCGATCATAACCAAAACGCCAGCAATTCTTAAAGATATTACGATTTTCATTGTTTAGATTCTCCCAGATACAATTAATAATGTTCATAGACTTGTTCCCCAGATGCATTAAAACCTACGATATTAACTCCTGGGATCGTACCATAATAATAATCGGATAATACGTACCATACCCGTTTATTGCCTACTTCAATTAATTCTGCATATTCATTAAGTTCCCACTCATTCCGATAACTAATATGAACCTTGTCGACCGAATCATTATTAATGATTCCCCAAAATAAATGCATGCCTTCTCCTTGACCAGTCATTTTATCCAAATTTGACCACGAATAAGTTATATCTTCATTCAACTGGTTTTGAATCTTGTTGCCATGAACCCACTCCCAAACCCCGTTTTTACTCTTAATCCATCCAATTCCTATATCTAAATTTTCTTCCATAGGTTCGTAAAACACTAATATAGAATCGTTATTTTCAATCAGGTGAGTAATCTTATCCGGTTCAATGTTAATAAATGCAGCAATCTCTTCAGACGTATTAATACCGTCATCCCTATTACAAGAAGCCAATAATAAGAAAGTTAACACCAGAAGAATGTTATACAGGGTCCTCAACGTTTTTCCTCCTTTTACCCATTATTTTTTCCTATAGGGACTTAATAATAGCAAACCTGCACCCAAACAAATCATGCTAATTGTCCACACCATACCTATCAAAGCTATTGTTAATGAATTATCAATTGAACTGGAAGTTGCTCTTGATTCCAAGACATTTATCCATCTCAGAGCCACCCATGATACCAATACCAAATGCGCCAAAATCCATATGTAACCTGCCTTTTTAAATTTCAATAATAAGAAAATAACAATGATCATGACCGCACCCATTACTGAATAAAAGCCCCATCTTAGAAGTGATATAACTTCTTCCTCCAATAACAAATCAATCACCTAATTATCAGCAAGTTTATCGCTTCAGTATTCATAAAACACATTCTAAACTTAGGTTAATTTGTAATATTATGTTACTATACAGGTTATACAGTATCATATTCTAAGGGGTGAAGGAAATGATAGTGATTAAGAACTTCGTTCTTTTTGTCTCCCAAAAGTAATGATGACAAAAACGGGTTATTACATTTTTATAACTTTTGGGGTACTTGCATCCCTAGGAATTCTTGCTTGGGTACAGGTTCGAATGTATTAAGGGCCCGCTAAGGAGAATTTATTTTGAGGAAAGTAATAGCATTACTTATAGGAATCACATTATTATACGGATGTAATTCGGCAGCTTTGACATTCTCAGAGATAGGTAAGGAGAACCTTAGTACGGATATCCGATCCTTTTTCAAGGGGTTAAAGCGAATAACGGAGTACACCTTTACATCGATAACCAGAGTGAAGCTATATATGTATACTTAAATGGCTCCAATGTTGTTCAAGGTGATAAAGCTGTGCATTTTACGAAATTTGGTGTCAGAGAAGATCACAATACATTGATCTTATTAAATGAAAGTGATGAAACTCCTGATCTTATGAGTACTTCATTAACGCATGAAATTTATTATAAAGTGAACGTAGATAAAGACTACGATGTTATTAAACTCTTTAATAATGGCAAAGAGACTTCGTTCAGTACGATATCTGGAAATAATCAACAGTAACTCCAACCCTATTAAATCAAAAATAACCCTGCTTATTAAAACTCTAACAAAGCAGGGTTATCCTATACTACACTACAACGGCACTTTTACCGCTTGTTTCTGTTTGTAATACACCCATTCGGTAAAGCCAATCTCCTTCAACCGCTGCTGCACAAGCTCCCATTCATCACCGACACGGCTGGGTACATGAGCATCAGAGCCGAAGGTCACCGTGACACCGTAATGTAATGCTCTTTCCAAAATATCGTCCGATGGGTACCAGCCACCTACGTATTTGGTCTTGCCCGATGTATTAATTTCAATCGACACACCGCTTTCGCCGATGACCTTCAACGTGGAATCCATACGGCTGCATGGAATATCCGAGAATTCCGGATAAAATCCCTTCATCGCATCGATGTGGCCTAAGACCTGGAACATGCCGCTTGTGGCTGATTGTTCAATCAGGTCATAATAATGATCCTTCTCTTCGATCTTCTGCTGGTCGCTTAATCCCTTCCAGCGTTTCTTATTGAATATACTTATGCCACGCGTAGCATGAACCGAGCCAATGATATAATCGAATGGATATTGTTCATATACTTGCTGGTACACATTGGCTTCGTTCGGGAAGAAATCCGATTCAACACCTAACAGCACATCGATGGTGCCAGCATATTTCGCTTTCAGCTTTAATACCTCATTAACGTAGTTTGGAAATTCACTCTTAGCCATTGCAATATGAGGCTGTGCATGATCTTCTTCTCTTGCGAAATAAGGCGAATGGTCTGAAATCCCGATGACCTTCAGATCCGCTTGAACTGCCGCCTTGATATAAGCTTCAATTCCGCCTTCTGCGTGACCGCATCGTTCATGATGCGTATGCAAGTCAAACTTCATGAGCATCCCCTCTCATTTATTCTGATCCTAGAAATTGAGTTTCAGGCATTCCTTTTAAATCCATTAAAAATTGCTGCATCGCCGTATTGAGATAACGGCCTGATTTATACATCACCCCTACAGGATGAGAGTTTTCAAATTCATTAATCGTGATCATTTTCAGTGTGCCCAATCTCAGCTCGTTTGACATCGACATTTTCGAAATTACTGCAGCACCTAAATTAAGCTCAACCATTCGTTTCACTTCCTCGCTGCTGGACAGCTCCATTACAATATTAGGAACGATGTGAAAGGTTTCGAAAATTTTATCAATATAGCGCCTCCCCATCGTTTCTTGCGATAACATAATGAGTGGAATTTCCCGCAGTGATTCTATGCTCGTATGCGAAAGCTTACTGAGTGGATGCGAAGGAGAAACAACCAGCTCAAACGTATCATAATACAATATGGAAGTTTCCAGCATCGGATTCTTCTCGAACAAATAACCGATCCCAATATCAATGAGTCCATTCTCGACACTGGTCATAATTTGAGATGAAGGCATAGAATGGATTGTTGTCTTAATCAGAGGGAATTGATCCTGAAAATACGATAATACCCTGGGGAGTATTTGCATTGCAATCGATATGGTAGTGCCTAAATGAATGTGCCCCTGAGGGTTCTCTGTTAAATCACCAAGCTTATGCTTCAATTCCTCTACGATCCCAAGCATCCGCTCAGCATGTTCTAGAAATAACACCCCGCTGTCAGTTAACGAAATGGGATGATTGCGGTCAACTAAGATCGTATTGAATTCTTCCTCTAAGCTTTTTATTTGAGCTGAAACTGCAGGCTGCGTTAAATTAAGCAGTTCCCCAGCCTTGCGAAAGCTAAGCGTCTTAGATATCACAAGCAGCGTTTCCAGCTGGTTTAAATTCATTCAGATCTCCCCCTCCTCATACAATTTTAAATATCTCATGATCCCATCCTTAATGAATGAATAGCGACTACACCTTCCCCCGCATGGTATGATAATCGAAGATCATTAGAAAAGGATGATTAATACATGTGGTTCATCGTTGCGATTCTTAGTGCGTTAACATTCGGCTTAGCGGGCTTCATTATGAAAATCAACCAAGTGCAACAAGGTTCACTGAACCCATTGCTGCTAGGTCTTTATGTAACGGGTTCCCTAGGCTTTGCCATCAATGCCTATGCTGAAGGTACATTGCAACTGCTCGATTGGAGACTTTGGATCGCAGGTCTTATCATAGGTGCTGGTTCAGCTTGGGGTAATTTAGTATTCATCAAAGCTTTAGATTACGGGCCAGCCAGTCTGACCTCACCGCTTGTGAACATGAACATCTTGTTCGTCATTGTTATGGGTACATTTCTGTATCAAGAACCCATTCATACATTTACCTTAATAGGGATAACACTTCTGCTTGCTGCCGTCATCCTCATTTCAATCCGACGTACAGAACAGATAACCATTTCAGAGAAGCGATGGTTCATGCTTATCTGTATTGCCATTATGTTGTTTACCTTCCGCAACGGAGGCCTGAAAGTAACAGCGGTTATGGAACTAGAGAACACCCCTATTTTATTCATTAGTTATGCATTATCAGCTTGCTGGTTTGCGGGGGTTACCTTAGCAGAACAAAGAAAATCCCATCATCGCAACGTACATCGATTAGGATATAAATGGGGATTGCTTGCGGGTCTATTCTCATATGTCGGATTACAGCTTTATTCTATCGCACTTCAGATAGGACCGTCGAATATCGTTGCTCCTATTTTTGCAACAAACAGCCTGGTTGTGGCCTTCGGCTCCATCTGGTTATTTAAAGAGCGCTTGTCTCGTGTGCAGTTTATTGCGCTTATTTGTTTAATGGCAGGCCTCGTCCTCGTTAGGCTGGGCTGATTCACAGCGCGCAGAGCAAGGAACGGAAGAGGAAAAAGCTGTTCATGCTACGGAGCATCCTCCGTTTATGAACAGCTTTCTTATTATCTTACATACCAAGCCATTTTTTGAACAAATGCTTCGTTGTATCTCTATTCATTTCAGCAATGGACGTAGTCAGCGGAATGCCCTTAGGACAAGACTGTACACAGTTCTGAGAGTTACCGCAGCCCTCTATACCGCCGCTTTCCATTAAAATCTCAAGACGTTCATCCTTATTCATTTCACCTGTCGGATGAGCATTGAAAAGGCGAACCTGCGAAATCGCAAATGGCCCCATGAAGTCTGAGCGTTCGTTAACATTCGGACAGGCCTCCAAGCAAACACCGCAGGTCATACATTTGGACAATTCGTAGGCCCATTGACGCTTCGTCTCAGCCATACGAGGTCCAGGTCCTAAATCATACGTTCCATCAATCGGAATCCAAGCCTTAACGCGTTTCAATGAATCGAACATGCGGTTACGATTAATGACCAGATCACGTATAACCGGGAATGTTTTCATCGGTTCAATGCGAACAGGCTGCTCTAATTTATCGATAAGTGCTGTACATGCCTGACGCGGCTTGCCGTTGATGACCATGGAACAAGCGCCGCAAACTTCTTCAAGACAGTTAGACTCCCAGCATACCGGCGTAGTCTCTCCACCTTTTTCATTCACAGGATTACGCTGAATCTCCATTAATGCACCTATCACGTTCATATTCTGACGGTAAGGAATTTCAAACTCTTCATTATACGGCTTGGAATCAGGACCATCTTGCCTTTTGATAACTAATTTAACGGATTTCTTAGTCGCTGTTTCTGCCATGATCAAGCTCCTCCTTTCTCTTTTTTCTGCTTGTCGGACGTATAATCCCGTTTACGAGGAGCGATCAATGATACATCAATGTCCTCATACGAAATTTCAGGTCCTTCCGCTGTATGTTTAGCTTTCGTTGTTTTCAAGAATTGCTCATCATTACGCTCAGGGAATTCAGGCTTATAGTGAGCGCCGCGGCTTTCATTACGCATTAACGCACCAACCGTCATAGCTCGCGCAAGTGTAAGCATGTTCCATAACTGACGGGTGAATGTTACACCCTGGTTGCTCCAACGTGCAGTATCCGTCATATTAATGTTCTGATAACGCTCCATTAGCTCTCGGATTTTGTCATCCGTTTCTTGAAGCTTCTTGTTGTAACGGACAACCGTCATGTTGTTAGTCATCCATTCACCGAGCTCTTTATGGATCACATAAGCATTCTCTGCGCCGTCCATTTTTAACAAGTTCTCGTACTTATCAGCCTGTACCTTTTGTTCGCGTTCGAAGACAGAGCTGGAAATATCTTCAGCCGATTTGCTTAAGCCTTTAATGTATTCTACAGCTTTAGGCCCCGCTACCATTCCACCAAAAATAGATGATAGCAAGGAATTCGCACCTAGACGATTAGCGCCGTGATATTGGTAATCCGATTCACCCGCAGCGAATAGTCCTGGGACATTCGTCATTTGGTTATAATCAACCCATAGGCCGCCCATAGAATAGTGAACCGCAGGGAAAATCTTCATTGGAATCTTGCGCGGATCGTCGCCCATGAATTTCTCATAGATTTCAATGATACCGCCTAGTTTTACATCGAGTTCCTTAGGATCTTTATGGGAAAGATCCAAGTACACCATGTTCTCGCCGTTCACGCCGAGCTTTAAGTCAACGCAGACATGGAAAATTTCACGCGTTGCAATATCACGCGGCACCAGATTACCATATGCCGGATACTTCTCCTCAAGGAAGTACCATGGCTTTCCATCTTTATATGTCCAGACACGCCCGCCTTCACCGCGAGCAGACTCGGACATTAAGCGAAGCTTATCATCGCCCGGTATCGCCGTAGGGTGTATTTGTATGAACTCTCCGTTTGCATAATAGACGCCTTGCTGATATACAGCCGACGCCGCAGTCCCCGTGTTGATGACTGAATTCGTTGTTTTACCGAAAATAATACCAGGACCACCCGTAGCAAGAATAACTGCATCAGCTTTAAAGCTGGTTAACTCCATGCTGCGAAGGTTCTGGGCAGTAATCCCGCGGCAAACACCATCCTCATCAATCACAGCAGAGGTGAATTCCCAATGCTCATACTTCGTAACGAGCCCTGCGGTTTCCCAGCGGCGTACTTGCTCATCTAAAGCATATAACAGCTGTTGGCCTGTTGTTGCTCCGGCGAACGCTGTACGGTGATGCTTCGTCCCCCCGAAACGGCGGAAATCAAGCAAGCCCTCTGGTGTACGGTTGAACATAACGCCCATACGGTCCATCAAGTGAATAATACCAGGTGCAGCCTCACACATTGCTTTGACTGGCGGCTGATTCGCTAAGAAGTCACCGCCATACACTGTATCATCAAAGTGCTCCCATGGGGAGTCGCCTTCACCTTTTGTATTAACCGCACCATTGATGCCGCCCTGGGCACAAACAGAGTGCGAACGTTTGACAGGTACAAGTGAAAAGAGGTCTACGTGGACACCGGCTTCTGCGGCTTTAATGGTCGCCATCAATCCCGCCAATCCGCCACCTACAACGATGATTTTATTCTTAGCCATTCCACTCACGCTCCTTTGCTTTCTAATACAACTTGCGGTATTTCTTGGAATTGAGGATCAACAAATGCACTCACTGCCATGATCCCAACTGTACTTAATATAACAAATACGACCATCCACACAATGCTGGAAACACGTTGTGCGCGAGGCCCGATCGTAATCCCCCAGCTTACAAGGAAGGACCACATTCCATTAGAGAAGTGGAATACAGCCGCTATGATCCCTACGACATACAAAGCAAAATTAACTGGATTCGTAAGAATCTCGTGCATCAGAACACCCAGCTCAGTATGCTCTACGTTTCCAAGTGCAAGCTGAACACGTGTTTCAAACGTATGCCAGACAATGAAGATCAAGGTAATGACACCCGTTACACGCTGTAACATGAACATCTGGTTACGGGCATAGCTGTAATGATTCACGTTATTACGAGACTGATAAGCAACATATAAGCCGTATACACCGTGATATAACAGCGGCAGCCAAATACCAAACAGCTCTAGAAAGAAGATGAATGGCAGATTATTGAGCCAAAACACCTTATCAATAAACTCCACGTGACCATTTTCTCCACCGCGGAAAGCTGAATAATTCGTCAAAAAGTGTTCGACCAAGAAGAAACCGATCGGAATGACGCCAAGCAACGAATGCAGCTTGCGGTAATAATACGAATTCCCTGTCATAATGCTAAGTACCCCTTTCAAATTTTTCGCGCATAAAACCACATTTCATTTTACGCCCACTAAGTACAAGCGTCAATACGTGCTAGCAGTGCTTTCAGATGTGACTAAATCGTGACATCTTTAAGTTTATCCCTTTTACTCTTATAATGGAAGTACAGATATTGTATATCTCCTTATAACATCTTGTTATAAGAGGGTGGTTAGGAAATCCTTATTTTACAAAAAGGATGATGCTGACATGTTAGAAGACTTAGAAGTATTCGCTGCTGTTGTTGAGCAATCCAGTATTAATCAAGCCTCCAAAATGTTAAACCTTTCGCAGCCCGCCATATCTAGAAAGATCAGTAACCTTGAGAAGCACCTAGGAGTTAAGCTTTTCGATCGAAAAGGCAAGAAGCTTGAGTTAACCCCCATTGGTGAGCTAAGTTATGAATTTGCAGTTGAAATGCGTCAGATGAGACGACGGTTTCAGCAAACCATTATGGAGTATAAAACCAATAGACAAACCAGCATTACCATAGGTGCAAGTTTAACAACGCTGCAATCCACCTTACCCGACCTAATAGCGCTGATGACCAGCGAAATGCCTGGATTAGATATTCAGGCAATTACCGGTAAAACCCATGAGATCGTATCATTCGTTCAAGAGAAGAAAGTTCACCTAGGGCTGGTTGCCTCCAAAATTCAACAACCCGGCATTAACTGTATTCCCTTATTCGATGACCATTTATGCTTAATTGTCCCAAGAAATCATTCCGTTATGGGGAAATCGAGTGCTTCGATCTATGATTTGCACCGTCTGCCGATGATATTATTCTCAAAAGGCACCTGGTACCGTATTCTAATGGATGAGACGTTTCACCGATATGGTGTTTTCCCAGAGATTAAAATGGAAATCGACTCCTTTGAAGCCATTTTAAGATTAGTTTCTACTATTAAAATAGCTACGTTATTGCCCAAATCCTATTTACGTGAAAATTTATTGGCAGATAATGAACTGATGATACTCAATATTGAAGAACTTCGTACGACGGTTAGAACTACATCATTAATATACGATGAAGCTTACTTATTAGAGACACCTCTATACAGCATCATAGACAAGTTGTCCAATACGTTCCAGCTGTCCGTCCAGTCCAAAACGCCTTAACTAACCATTGACGACTTCAGCTTCGAAGCTTTCGATCTGCTCATTCTTTCCGATAATGACCATAATATCATCTTCGAAGATAGTATCATCAGCATTGGGCGCAATAATGACACCCCCCACTTTATTAATGGCCACTACACTGCAGCCATATTTAGCTCGCGGATCTAAGTCCTTCAAAGTCATCCCGGACAAATGCCTTGGAACGGATATTTCAGCTATCGTATAGTCTCTAGATAGCTCAAGATAGTCTAACAAATTCGGAGATACTAACTGATGCGCTACACGTATGGCCATATCGCGTTCAGGATGGATGATTCGCTCAGCACCGATCTTCTCCAGCACCCTGGCATGAAGATCGGTCATGGCTTTGGCCACCACCATTTTCACTTCAAGATCTTTTAAGATGATCGTGGTCATGATGCTCGCTTGAATATCGTCGCCAATCGAAACAATGACACAGTCCATATTGCGCACCCCAAGACTGCGTAATACATCCTCATCAGTCGTGTCCGCGACCACTGCATGTGTTAATTGATCGTTCATCTCACTAATAATGTCTTCGTTCTTATCGATCCCTAGAACCTCATAACCCTGCTTCATCAATTCTTTAGCTAAATTAGAACCGAAACGCCCTAATCCAATAATCGCAAATTGGCTCCGTTTCACATCGATGCCCCCTTATGCCATCCTTATGTTCCCATGAAAGTGCCTTCATCATTCAAGATGCTGTCAAAGCATCACAAGTATTGATTAGATTATAGCGCGGTTCTCATAATAGACCAATCTGTTGTCCAAAAAAGGCGTAGTGACGCGCATGACAAAGACAACATCAGGTCCGCTATTTTTTGATCGCGCCTTATTGGCATTTCATAAACAAAACCGTTATATTAGTTAAAGTATTGATTTTCATTGAAGGAGATATGCAAACAATGAAAAAACGTAATGACATCATCTTGTTGTTCATCTTAGCTTGTATCGGAATCATCCTCTTCTTTACGAGAATAGGTGTGGAGAGTATAACCTCTGACTTACCCGAGAATACGGGAGTTGGGCAGATGTTAACATTGGAAGAAGCGCAGCTGGCCGCTGCTGAATTTGCGGAGCAACAGTTCCGTATAACCGATGCGGATACGGTGGGTTACATTAATTCTGAGGAAGAAGCCAGTGTATATTTGCAGAAGCATAATCTTTTCAAGACCTACGATGACAAGTTATCCAAAGCACTGCCTATTGATTATTATCAAGTAGAAGTTCGCGATTTAGATAACGGCCATGTTTATGTTATTTCGTTAGACAGCTATTCAGGTAAGCCCTTCGCTTGGTCACCGCTGGATTTTTCATTAGATGCTTCCAACCCAGCAGAAGCCCAAACGCTAAGTATTCAAGACCAGCAGACGATGGTAGAAACTACGCTCACAGACTTAGGCTATCAGCTGGATGCATTTCAATTAATCAATACCCCTGAGACCTTAGGTGATTCATTCAACTACAGCCTGAAGTCCGAGCAAGTCGGGAAGCTGTCCATAGACCTTTGGGTTACGGTGCAGGGGAACCAAATTACAGCGCTTGAACCGAGCTACACCATCCCTGTTGCAGATTTAGCATGGAAGACTCACCACGATGATTGGTCTTCTGATTTGGGGTTAGCCGGATGGATCATTATCATGATCACAGGTTTTATCGCAATGATCGCAGCTATCGTCATTCGGAAACGGGTTTCCTTCTCAAGAGGTATCATTCTAACCGTTTCATTCTTTGCTATTCAGGTCATTATGAATATCATTATGCTGCCAGCGCTTTACACTGAAGTTGTAAGATCTGGAGTTTTCGGCAGCGAGGCCGATAGTTTAAATATCGTCTTTATTGTCATTCAATTGTTCATGATGTTCTTCGTATCTGTGGGCATTTATTTCAGCTTAATTGCGGGAGATGCGATGTGGCGTAAGGAAGGCTGGAAATCTTGGCTTTATTTCAAAGACCCTGAGTTTGAAGCCCATATTCTTCCCGCAATGGGAAGAGGATACTTACTCTGTGCGATCATTCTAGGCGTGCAGTCGCTCATTTTCATGTTATCCGCTACCCAGTTTGACATCTTCGGAACGAATAAGCCATCCAGCTCAATATACAATATAACGGTACCCGCTTTATTCCCGTTAATGGCCTGGGCAGCAGCTATCTCTGAAGAAGCGATATTCCGATTATTCGGTATTATTGCATTAAAAAAACTGGTGAGATACACATGGATTTCCGTGCTCATCACCAGCTTCTTATGGGCGTTAGGCCATTCCGGCTATTTATATCCGTTCTATGCTAGATTAATTGAAGTCACCATCTTAGGATTCCTGTTTGCCTTCATCTTCCTGCGATACGGATTCATTACAGTAGTATTCGCTCACGCGATTATGGATGCGTTCTTAATGGGCGTATATACGATGGGCTATGGCTTCTCCATTGGCAGCGCAATGGATGCCCTGCTCGGCATATCCCACATTGCACTGCCAGCTGTCATTACCTTTATCATCTACGGAACGTATAAGCTGTTTAAGAAGATGAGGAAGCATCCTCATCCGCCCGAAGCGATTCAATGATCGTGCGCGCTAACTTCTCACCCATTCCGAGAGGCCTGAAGTCTTCGACTGAGGCCTCTCTTATTTTCTTCAGTGAGCCAAAATGCTTCAGCAACTGCTTGCGTCGCTTCTCACCTATGCCCGGTATAGCATCCAGCTGTGAAGCCACCATGGACTTGGCCCGTGACGTCCGATGAAACGTAATTGCAAAGCGGTGGACCTCGTCCTGGATGCGCTGAAGCAAGTAAAATTCCTGAGAATCCCTTGGCAGCGGGATAACTTCGGGCGGGTCACCCATCATCAGCTGAGCCGTCTTATGCTTAGCATCCTTCACCAAGCCACAAACGGGGACATATAATCCCAGCTCATTCTCTAAGACATCAATGGCTGCGCCGATCTGCCCTTTTCCGCCGTCCACAACAATTAAATCAGGCAACGGAAGCTTCTCTTTCAAGACTCGTTCATATCGCCTGCGAATCACTTCTTTCATCGTCCCTACATCATCAGGCCCTTGTACCGTCTTTACCTTAAATTTGCGATATTGGCTGCGATCTGGTTTGCCATCTGTGAACACAACCATCGCTGATACCGGGTTCGTTCCCTGAATATTGGAGTTATCGAAAGCCTCGATGCGTCTCACCTTCTCCAGTCCGAGCCACTGTCCTAAATTCTCAACAGCTTTAACCGTGCGCTCCTCATCACGTTCTATGAGCAGGAATTTCTCCGTAAGCGCCGTTTTTGCATTCTCAACTGCCATCCCCACCATTTGCTTCTTCCGACCCCGTTTAGGTACATGAACTTTGATGTTTAGCCACGTTGCCAGCGCCTCGGATAATTCAAGATCTGAGGAAATTTCGTTGTGCTCCGCAGACTCATTCTGCTCTAATGCAGATCCATCTCCTTCAGGCAGTAGAATTTCTCTCGGCAATGCTGGATTGTCTGCATAATATTGCGACACAAAGGATAGAAAGTCCTCGTGCGCCTCTCGATAATAGGGAAATACCGAAGCTTTCCGCTCTATCATTTTACCTTGGCGCATATACAAGATTTGTACACACATCCATCCTTTATCCACAGCATAGCCGAACACATCACGATCCATCGCATCACTTGTGTTGATCTTCTGCTTCTCCATCATCGCGTCAATATGGCTCATCAAATCACGGTATTCCTTAGCCTGCTCAAATTGCAGTGTTTCCGCGGCTTCAAGCATTTTCCGTTCCAAGTCCTGTTTGATCTCCTCATGCCCGCCACTTAGGAAACGGCTGATCTGCTGCACCATTTCTTCATAGTCGCTCTTAGTCACGTCAAATTCACATGGCGCTATACATTGACCTATATGATAATAAAGGCACACTTTATCAGGCAGTGTCTTGCATTTTCTAAGCGGATACAGCCTATCCAGCAGTTTCTTCGTTTGCTGAGCAGCGAACGCATTGGGATACGGACCAAAATATTTCGCCTTATCTTTAACAACCCGGCGCGTTACTTCAAGCCGTGGATGCTGTTCATTCGTTATTTTAATATAGGGAAATGTCTTATCGTCTTTCAACAGCACGTTATAACGCGGTGTATGCTGTTTAATCAGGTTACATTCTAGTATGAGAGCTTCCATGTTGCTGCCTGTTACGATATATTCAAAGTCTCTTATTTCACTTACTAATCGCTGTGTTTTACCGTCATGAGTCCCTGAAAAATAAGACCTCACCCGATTTTTAAGCACTTTCGCTTTACCTACGTATATAATGTGACCGTCACGATTTTTCATTAAATAACAGCCAGGCTGATCTGGTAACAGCGACAGTTTATGTTTAATCAAGTCTGAATGCTGCTTCGTCTTCTGTATCGCACGTTCACTGCTTCGTTGCTGGCCTTCTTGTTGTTCCATCCGTCACTGCACCTCCTTAACATATATAATTC
>CAYUSG010000102.1:0-14133 GCA_964447355.1 uncultured Paenibacillaceae bacterium | reverse complement strand
TCCCTCCCATGACCGGACTTTCACCGGCTAGATTATGCGTGCTTCTGGGCACGCCACACAAAAAAACGCAAGCTCCCCAGCCTGTGGCTCTAGGAACTTGCGTGCTTCGCATGCTCAATAATACAATTTATGATATTGAACCTTATTTTATCAAAAGAAGGACCTGATTGTCTATCGTAATTTTTGATTTTTCTACTAAAAACGACAAATATTTGCGAATAATGGTCCTTTCCACCCTAATAACGACATGTTAAAATTAATATAGTTATATTCTCAATCTGCCTGTGTATCTTTTATCCGAAGGGGTGATCTCATCATGGAACGCGCGATGCCAGTCATAAAAAAGCAACCCGATGGTCAGAACGAGCTATACTGGCTCAACATTGAGCATATCATCAAAATTGAAATCGACAAGCGAAATGTAGTCTTCCATACGTTAGATGAAGTCTACTACCCTTTGACAACGTTATCAGATTACGAAGCTCACTTCTATCCCTATGGATTTGACTTGTTGGACAAGAGTAATTTAGTGAATATGGAACACATCAAAAAAATGGACCCGGAGTACGGGAAGGTGTTCTTCGAATTAGAACCCACATCCCATAGTAAGTATGCGCACGTAGCCGCCATACAACAAAAGCTTCGCGGACACGACATACAAAGAAAAATTGCCGCCAATACCAACGCCAGCCAAGAAGTTCATATGAGTCATCAAACAAGCAAACAAGCATCCAAAAAGCTATCTACCACATAAGGCAGATAGCTTTTCATCATCTTCGTAATTTTTACGTGTCAAAGGAATAACCCTGTTCCTCCAGAAATGCACGCATGTGAGTGCGGGAAGCATGCCTAAATCTATCCGACATTTCCTTACTCCACGTCGTATCACGCTGACCGCCTGTTCGCTCAATATAATAAGCTTGCAGTGTTCGGTCATATTCCTCAATACCCGCTTCGACGGAGCTCGTAGAATAAACTTCTTGATGATACACCACGTTGCTTGAAAGCCTTGATCTTGGTGTCGGTTGCTGGTCAGGATAACCGACACACATCCCAAACACTGGATATACTAATTCAGGAAGCTTGAGCAGGTCAGAAACCTCCCTTGAATGATTTCGTATCCCGCCAATATAAACCACGCCAAGATCCAGTGATTCTGCCGCAACAGCAGCATTCTGAGCAGCCAACGCTGCATCTACAGTAGCGACAATAAAATTCTCTGTTGTACCAGCGGTCATCTCAACGCCATTTTTCTTTGAGGCTTGCTGAATACGATAAAGGTCTGCACACCAGACCAAGAACAGCGGGCACTCTTTAACATAAAGCTGATTTCCAGACAATGCCGCAAGCTTCTCTTTCATATCTGAATCCGTTACGCCAACGATGCTGTAAGCTTGTACATTACTTGAGGTCGAAGCCTTCTGGGCTGATTGGATAATAGCCTCTATTTGTTCCGAACTTACGGGAATAGACTTGAATTTACGAATCGATCGATGGTTCTGCAGCAGCTTAATCACGTTGTTCAAACTTATCACCTAATCTTTCGATATTGAATTCCTATATCAGGATGTTGCCAACTCCTCATATATAAGGGTTATGTTTCATCTCAAACCCGATGGTTGTTGCTGGTCCATGGCCCGGTAATACTTGTGTGTCGGGATCCAGCTTGAACAACTTGTCATGGATCGAACGGTATAACGCCTCGGCATTGCCTCCAGGTAAATCGGTACGTCCAACAGACGTTCTAAACAGGACGTCACCACCAAAAGCTACGCCTATACTTTCCCACACAAAGGTGACACTACCGGGGGAATGTCCCGGCGTATGCAGCACTTGAATAGTCTGCCCTAACAATGTTAGAGGGGTTCCTTCTTCCGGGTTATGCTCAGCTGGCAGCGTGGAGATCGGTCCTCCCAACTCAGGCCACCTTAAAGAGCCATTAAGTTCAGCATTCGTAAGCCAGTCTGCTTCATTTGCGTGCAAATAAACAGGACAGCCTTTTAATTTACGAATCGCATCAACACCCCCAATATGGTCGAAATGGGCATGTGTCAGCAGAATCGCTTGGATGTCAATCGTCTCAATCGCTTGGATCAGCGTTTCCGGCTGCATCCCCGGATCAACAATAACGCCTTGATTGCTTGACGAGTCAGTGATCAAATATGCGTTCGTGGCAAGCGGACCCAATGGAAAACTCTTAATGTTCAACATCGCTTAAAACCCCGACAACAGCTCACGGAGCTCTTTCAGAATAACGCTTTGATATGCCGTACCCTCGCCGTAGGCTTGTATCATGTCTTGTCTAGCTGCTGCAATTTTGGTCTGATAATCAGCAGCTTCACGATCGGGATTCTCCGCTTTGAATTGAGTCATGATCGCTTGTACATGCTTAGGACGAGGTCCCCAATGCCCCAGTACATAGCCGCCCGTATCCGTAAAAATCACAATGGGAATCGCTCTCCCGCCCATCGTTAAGAATTGATCCATCACATCCGTATGTTCTTCCATAATTAACACATGGGTTGGGATGGACGCTGCCTCCATCGCACGAAAAACAACCGGAACGTTGCGCACGACATCCCCGCACCATTCAGCCATTAAGATCAAACAACGCAGATCATCCCGAAAACTTAGTGATTGGAAGAATTCCTGGTCTTCTTCATGCTCCCATTGAAATGGTTCATACCAGTTCATAAACTGCTCTTTGTTATTCTCCATACCGTTAATAAAAGCTTCGGGGCTTATTCCATCAAATAATTTGTGTGACAAATCTTTAGCCATGACTAAACGATCCTCCTAGTATTCAACTTGCTTATGTACTATATTGCTACGATTATCTTACCAAAAAACAATCAGCCGATCCAATATCGACTGATTCAGCTTAAATGCTGTCAATGACTACTTACGCTGTGCTCTAGCACTAAACGCTTTATCATCTGAATTTGTGTGCGGCTTAACAACGTCTTGGATTTATACGACTTAATCGTATAAAGTAAACGATCCAGCTTAATCGTCTTAAAGGCCGAACTGGATCCTACTACCTTACAATCCGGGTGAGCGAAGCAAATGACGCCTAACAGCGGATGTTTCATGTTAAGCGGCTTAAGCAGCTCTTTCAGTATGTATTCATGACGGTACAGCTGATTGGTAGGGTCCACGGCTGTTCCCTCCTTGGAACGTTCAACCCCCTGCTCAGTAAATCGAATGACACCTGCCCAGTACTTCGTTTCAATATGAAACACCCCATTGGGACCGATGACGATATGATCAAATTCCTGTGTTCCGCCTTTGACACGAATTTTTCTAGCGTTTAATACGACGTAATCCTTGCCAAGATGCTTCAATTGATGCGCAGTCAGCTTCTCTCCTAACACTCCTCCCAGCTTGTGGGCTGGCTTACGCTTACTCCGCAATTTCCATATCACATAAATCAGAGTAAGTATAATAGAAGCAACAATAAACGGCATGACATAAGGTTCAGCCTTCTCGTCGATTTGTCGCCAATTCGCTCCTAAGCTCATCCCTAAGTATACAAAGAAGATAGACCAAGGAATGACTGCAAGTACCGTCAAAATGGTAAACCGAAGGATCGGCATCTTAACGATCCCTGCAGGAATCGAAATAGCATGTCTCACTACAGGAATGAATCTCGCCGTAAAAATCATGCCCGTTCCATATGTGTTGAACCAGCGCTCTGAAATATCCAGATGCTTCTGATGAATCAGCAAATATTTGCCGTACCGTTCAATAAACGGTCTGCCGCCATAACGACCTATCCAATAAACAAACAGTTGGGCCGCCGTGCCGCCAATCGTACCGAAAATAACCGCCTCAAGAAACGTAATTTCCTTTATCGAAACTAAGAACCCCCCGTAAGCCAGTACAATTTCACTAGGTATAACCTCCAGCATCAATCCGATCATGATGCCCCAATATCCCATTTCCCTCAGTACAGAAAATATGATTTCTATGAGTTCCTTTAACAGTTCCAACGTTCCTTCCTACCTTCTATCCATTTGATAACCATCCTATTCTAACATATCAATAAACATGCCTGAAAACTCGTCCCTTAAATGACTGATATTTTTCCTGAAAAGGTATTTAACTCAAACATTTTCTTTTAATTTCCATTAATTGATATATAATGTATTTAGAAAACGTTAGAAAAGGGGGAAGTATGATGATAACGAAGGAGCACTCATCGGATATGGCCCGCCCGAAGCTGGGTATAGCCCTATCCGGCGGGGGCTTTCGAGCATCTTTTTATCATTTAGGCGTGCTTGCTAATTTGGCACAGCAAGGCATGCTTAAGCATGTAGAGGTTCTTTCTTGTGTATCGGGAGGATCCATTATCGGATCATTATATTACCTTTACGTTAAACGATTGCTCGAGCAAAAACTGGATCGCGATATAACCGATCAAGATTACATTCAATTAGTTGCTGAAATGGAAACTCATTTTGTAAAGGCTGTCCAGAAAAATTTGCGAATGCGCACATTCTTAAATCCTTTCAAAAATTTAAAAATGAGCCTTGTTCATTATTCCAGAAGCGATTACATTGGTGAATTGTACGACAAGTACTTATACAGAGGGTTAATCGAAGATCATACAGGCCCTGTTCGAATGAAAGACTTAAAGATCCGCCCTGTTGGCAATGCAAGGGACTTTCATCCTTTAAGACACAATCATTATCGACAACATAAGATTCCAATCCTCCTTTTAAATGCAACCCTGCTCAATAATGGGCATGCATGGCGATTCGATGCTGCGCGAATGGGAGAACCCCCAAGTACTGATCATTGGGACATTCAGATCGACAAGAATATGAGGCTTGAACGGCCAAATTCATACGAGGATACACCTCACCTCTCTGAGATACCACTGGGCATAGCCGTAGCGGCTTCTGCTTGTGTACCCGGCATTTTTCCACCCTTGTCGATCAGTGGAATGTATGGCCAAGATCTGCGAGTAGAATTAGTTGATGGCGGCGTTTATGATAATCAAGGCGTTCAAGGCTTACTTGATCCTCAGCTAGGGTGTACCCATTTCATCGTAAGTGACGCGTGCGGTCAGTTGAATGATCTAACACATCCATCAACGCTCTCAGCTTCTGTACTCAGCCGAACCAACGGCATTATGATGGAGCACATTCGAGAACTGCAGCTAAATGATCTGCTGAAGCAGCATCGACAAAATACGGTATTTCTCCATTTACGAAAAGGATTATCTGTCAGGCAGGTGCCTTGGGTTAATCCCGAGCTCGATGATCATCCTCTAGGGAAGTGGGTTGAAGCGGTTGATCCAACCCCGAGTTTTCATGTGAACGAGCAGGTTCAGCTTAGGTTGTCACGGATTCGGACGGATCTGGATGCTTTCTCAGAAGTCGAAGCCTCAGCGTTGATGATGGATGGCTATTTGATGACAGAACACCAGCTGCGGCATCACGAAGCATTCAAACCATTTATAACAGACAGCCCTGATATCTTGAAGCCAAACTATCGTTTTCTATCGGTTCGTCCTTGGATGAGTGAGCCTACTCCCGATTTTATTCGCCAGTTGAGCATCGGCGAGAAATTAGTGTTTAAGGTTTTCCACCAGAGCCGATTGACCTTTATGATAAGCCTGATACTATGTATTGCTGTTGCCATGGTGTCAGCTATATTCGCATGGAATGTTCTAGAGCCAAATCTTAGCAAAACAATCGATGACCAATTTACGGTTAAGGATGCCCTGCTGTGGAGTGGATCAGGCTTGTTTATCCTCCTAAGCTGCGTGCTCTACTTCTTAATCCGATATGTATGGACACCTAATCATCCATGGATTCGATTGATTGTCTCAGGTATAATGCCCGCTGTGGGTTCAGCATCGATCTCATTATTCATCGTATTACATTTAACTATCTATAATCGGATTTATCTTAACCGAGGCCGTTTATCTAAATTGAAGCCGCATCAAGCACACTTGAAACAGCGCCAATCAAATGACCAAGCCATCATTAAATTTACTTCAAATTAGTCAGCCCATCTATGGACAAAGAGTCATGAGCATACAAACCCCTTCATAGGATAGCAATAACGATAAATGAAGGGTGAGGTGCTAACATGTCACGAGTGTTCGTATTCAAAATTCGCCGCTTAACATTTTTCCTCGCTTTAATAGCGTTAATCGGCATAAGTTATCTGTATATCAGTTCCCAGACGTCCCAAGCAGTAGATGGACAGCCTGTTCAGGAACGTGAAATCCATATGGTGACGGGTGAATTTTCAAGTACAACCAAAGACGGCAAGAAAATTGAGGCTTATCGCTGGGATCCGGGAACTATTGTGCTGAAGAAGGGCGAGAAAGTTAAACTGCGCATCTATGGTGTAAATGGCGAACATCATCCCTTTGTGATCGAAGGCTTAGATATTAAGGATGAAGTAACAAAGGGGCATGAAACGATCGTGACGTTTACGCCCGAGAAAGAAGGTATTTATCGTATCATCTGCCTCAAGCATCCAGATATTGAGCATGAGGGACCTATGATTGGCTATATTGTAGTAGATTAACAGCCTAAGCTCGTTGTAGCTAACTGCCCTCTCTCCGCATATGAATAGGGAGAGAGGAGCGATTAAGATGAAGTTCCCACACCAAACTAACAAAGGCCAAGATCTGCCTTCCGTTCGAAAAATACGCCGATCCTGTGAAAATGAATTATATCGAACCATCAAGCGATTAAAAGTGTACATCCCTCCTGATAAGGTCAAGGAGGCAGAACAGCTTTACACCAAAAAGGTGCTGCAGCATCTCTTATTCATTCATGAGAATGGCAGCAATCGTAAAAAACTTGCCGATTGGTGGGATCAAGAAGTCAATGATGCCATTGCAGCCCTCTGGGCTGTTGATCCACGAACACTTTCCCATGCCTTTCGGAGTGCATTTGGCGGCTAGCCTCTTCACGAGGCGCCGCTTTTTATTTTGACTTTTCATGTTACCGCCTGAAACAATTCATGTTAAAGTTCCGTCTAATAAGGTAAATAGTGCTCGCCGTGCAGCCATTTAACAAAGGAGGAACAAAACATGGTCCGACAATGGATTATATTGGCAGTGGTCTTCTCGATACTTATTGCCATTCCAAGCTACATCATGGTTAGAACTTATGCAGCTGAAACAGAGCTTAAGCTCTATGTGGATGGCGAACTGCTTACGAGCAAACCAACTGCCCAGCTCATCAATGGAAGCAGCTATGTGCCGCTTCGTGCAGTCACAACGATACTTGGAGCCGAAATGAAATGGGAAGCCAGCTCTAAGACAGCTTACATGACCAAAGATAACATTGAGGTCATTCTGACAGCCGATCAAACGACTGCCTACCGCAATGGTAAAGCCATCTCATTAAATACCCCTGCAGTATTAAAGAATCAAACCTTGATGGTCCCTGCCAGGTTCGTCAGTGAGGCATTCGGGGCTGAAGTTCATTGGAATAAACAAACCAAAACGGTCTCCATTCATACCTTGAACCAAAGCCTGCCCATCGTAGGAAGCTTCAATCACCTCAAAACACTGCTTGAGGAAGCTCAGGAACGAAGCCCCCAACTACGTATGGTGGCACAAGAGACGGCAACTACTGCTGATACCGCAGTGATGAATAAAGCTTCTGAAGCCTTAGGCGCCGCCACCGATTATTCGACCACGAATGTTCAAGTTGCAGGTGTAGATGAAGCCGATGTCGTTAAGACCGATGGCGAATATATTTATCAGGTCAATGCACATAATGGAAGCATTGTCATCACGAAAGCCGTCCCCGCGAGCAATATGGAAGTTGTAAGCACTATTCAGTCTAAAGGCTTCTCTCCACAAGACATTTATATTGACGACGATCAATTAATCATTATCGGTTTTACGCACCAAACACGTGATTATGTTCAACCTGCGGCGGGGATTGAGAAGAAGATGATCCTCCCGCAACCCATTCAAAGCACAACTAAAGCTATCATCTATAATATCAATGACAAAGCAAACCCTGAAATCTTACGTGAGGTTGAATTAGAGGGAAACTATGTCTCTTCCCGCAAGGTGGGGTCTGCGCTTTATTTTGTAGCTAATCAGTACATTGATGTCTATACCATCTTAAAAGGAGAAACAGAAGTAACTCCTCCATCTTACCGCGACAGTACAGCAGGCGATGCGTATGAGACTTTAAGCTATGATGCCATCCGTTATTTCCCTAATTCACCAGAGCACAATTACATGCTCATCGGCGGATTAGATCTGGATAACCCTAACCAACCTATGGAAGTATCGGCTTATCTAGGCTCAAGTCAGAACATCTATGCATCAACCCAGCATCTGTATGTTGCAGTCACACAATACGAATGGGCTTCTGCATCAGATTCAACTGTGCTGCGTAAAGCGCCAGGCTTCCAAGACTCTAAAACAGTCATCTATAAATTTGCCCTAAATGATGGCTTGGTTCATTTTAAAGGCGATGCCCACGTACCAGGACGTATTCTGAACCAATTCTCGATGGATGAGTATCAAGGAAATTTCCGTATAGCTACGACAAAGGGAGATATGTGGCGATCGGGTGAGCAAACATCCAAGAACCAGCTGTATGTATTGGATTCTTCACTTCAGACCATCGGATCTGTTGAAGATATAGCTCCCGGCGAGCGCATTTACTCAGTAAGGTTTATGGGTGATCGGGCTTACATGGTGACCTTTAGGACGGTAGATCCCTTATTCGTCATAGACCTTAAACATCCTAAGCAACCTGAAATATTAGGAGCCTTAAAGATTCCGGGCTACAGCGACTATCTGCATCCTTATGATGAGAATCATATCATTGGCTTCGGTAAAGAATCCGTTGAAGTAAGCCGAAAGGATCATCAAGGTAATTCCCTCGATACGATGGCTTACTATCAAGGCATGAAGGTAGCCCTTTTCGATGTAAGTGATGTAACCGATCCGAAAGAGAAGTTTAAGATGACCATCGGCGATCGCGGAACAGAATCCGAATTATTGCACAATCATAAAGCTCTCCTATTCTCTAAAGAAAAGAACCTCTTCGCTTTCCCGGTCACTTTAATGGAAATTCCGAACAAGGAAGTCATGCTTCAGAACCCTGCAGCTTACGGCGAATTCAAGTTTCAAGGTGCGATGGTCTACTCAATTGATCTGGAACAAGGGTTTGATCTCAAGGCTAAAATCACACATATGACCGATGAGGATATCAAGAAAGCGGGTCAATATTGGTATGAGCCATTTAAAAGTGTACAGCGCATCCTTTATATTGGAGACACGCTTTACACGTTATCACCGGGCAAAATAAAGGCAAACGATCTTGACACATTCCAAGAAATTAATGTACTTGAGCTCCAGAACAACCTTAAATGAAGTAAGATAGATATCAATAAGAAGAGAAAAAGACGTCTGAGCCGCAAGGCAAAGACGTCTTTCATATGTATAGAAAGGGCTGGAGCGACAACTACAGCGGACGAATATGCGGACTTTTCGTAAACCGGGCACAAACTGCTGGGTGATCGCTCCAGTTGTTTACATTTAGCTGTATCTCTGAATCATAGCTCCAATTTGCTCAGCTAATACCTTTGGTCCTTTAGAAGCCTCTTCTTGGGTCAATGTAAAGCGCAGTTTCGTCTCATCTAAATCAAAGGCTTCAGCGAACAAACCAGCCAACCCTCTGGCTTTGCGGTCTACTTCCATGTAAACCTCTACTGCACTAGGACTATTAAAGAAAATAACTTCTAACTCCTGCAGGCTGCGAAATTGTGGTCCAGGGTAAAACTCAATTTCCTGAACATATGGGAACCCTCTGCTTATTCTAGGGGCATACAAGCATTCCGCTTTTTTGGGTCTAAAACCAAGTGTATCCAAAGCATTTAAACAGGTTGATACAATAGGACTTGGCAAGATGCGAATAAAATCATGGTCTTTAGGATCAATCGCACTTGTGATGCCTAGATTCGTCATGAGCCAGACCTTCGTACTCCCTAGTGTAATGGGTGCATGGTAAGGAATATTAAGCGTAAAAGGTATTTCTCGCTGCTCACCGCTTTTAATCGTGATGTTCTCAGCGATCGACCAGCGCGCCAGTTCCGCTGTAGCCTCAACTTTCCGATCATCCCGTTCTTTATAATAATTCGTAACCAAGGTAATCGAGATTTGATCGATGTGCTGTTCTACTTCACCGCCTTGTATTTGAACGGTACCTTGAAGGGCTTCCCCTGCTTCTACCCCGCTTTCATGTCTGGATTCAATCACAGTGTCTACCTTCGCTGCCCCAATACCAACACTCGCCAAAGCTTTCTTGAAAAAAGACATCAAAGAAAACCCCTTTCAAATTTTTGGATATTTATCTATACGCATTGTTACTAACACAAGTTTCGAAAAAAGTTTAAATGAATTCAAAAAAGACCATAAAGCACTGACATCTCTATAATAGAAATATCAGTGCTTTTATGCCAATTAAGGTAGCTTAATGATTTGATTCGGATAAATCAGATGCGGGTTATCTAACTGATTCAGGGTTTGTAGTCTCTGCCAGGTTGTTCCATAGGTTTGTGCAATCGCCCAAAGCGTATCACCGCGCTTAACCCTATATTGATGGCTCGATTTAGATTCACGGGGCGTTCCAGCAACCTCATACACCGCTACAGTTCCTGAAACTTCGTGAGCTGCAATAAGCAGCGCTTCACCCGTTGGACTTTCTTCAGCTGTAACAAATTTAAGTCCTTCTGGTGCTATATCTCCTTGCGGTGTATCCCCATTAAATTCACGACTTAAGAAATAGCCCACATACTCGGATTTTGCTGGATCGGTGATGTTATAGACGATTATTCCGCCTTGACGTTCTAAGCCGATAAATGCGTAGATTTGGTTCCCGATCAGTCCGATCTCAATATCTTCTGGTTCTGGCCCTTTATCATCACTGCGATCATCAACATCATTATTATCATTGCTGACGTTAAAATGCTCTGGCATCTCCTTGGCTATCACTTGTTCTAATGAATCACCACTATCAAAAACAAGTTCCATCGTTTCAGCATCCCAAATGGAGAAAGAGCGTCCACCAAAGCTGAATAACGTTTCATACTTTCCTTCAGCATTACGTCCCATCGTAGTAGTCACTTTTAATCGTCCTAATTGCGATTCATGCGCAAGACCCTCTTTCAATAACGCATCTAACTCAGTTTGATTAAATCCTTGAAGCTTGTCCGCTTTAAGGTCTAGAACGTCAGCCAGATCCTCTACTCTTGTTTCTTCGGAGAATCCGTCATAATCCCTTGTATCCCCTTCATTGGCCGTCACGAGATAGGTTCTGTCATTAGCAACGAATACATCGATACCATCGGGCAAGTATAACCCGAGGACCGGCCAAGGGCGAATGTGAATACCATTATCTTCATCTGATGCATCAAGTCCTTGATGTGCCACTGAATGGTCCTTATAACCTAAACTTTTCACTTGCGTAATCTGTTTAGCCACTAAATCGATGGTTGCAATGGCGTTATTCTCTTGAAGAACCACATAGGCTGTTTTGCTGTCAGGTGATACTGCTATGTATTCTGGCTCAACATCCTGCTCTCTGCTAGAACCTGGTTTGGCGAGCCTCACATCCGCATCGATGCGTTCTTGTTGGTCGAACTTCAGCGTAGTCACATCTTCTTGGTCAACATGCTCAATCCCTGTGGATACATCGATCAATGACACGGTTCCGTCAGGATCCACTGTATAGTCATCACTCGGCTCACCTTCGTTTGCTGTAAGTACAACGTGTCCGTTAGGGGAAAGCGTCACCATGTCAGGTAACGCACCAACCTCTACATGACTTATATAATCCCCGTCAACATCTATAAACACAACATAACCATCTTCTTGTTTTGGAACTGCTGGAGCAGCAACTGCCAAGTATTCACCACTAGGATGAATCGCCACACTTGTAATATCACCAACTTGTGATAATTCATGATCCAATGATTCAATATGAATACGTTTCTCAAGCTTGATCATTTGATCTTGTTGTGATGTAAGTGTTGATAAGTCCAGTATATCGAGTGATTTTTCCGCACCATTGACTACGTACGCTTTTTTCAGCTTCGAATGATACGTTACTATTTCTGCTCCAGCCTCATCAAAACCGGCTCCACTCGAATATGCAGCAATTTTCTTTAAGTTCACAGGGGCAGCATATTCCCCAGTAGTGTTTGACACCTCAGCATTAACAGCTCCTGAAGTCCCAATACAAGTGACAAGAGCAATCATTGCTAAACACCATTGTCTTACTAAATTCATTCTATGACCTCCAGTAATTCAAACTTAATCTTTCGCGAAAGGATTATTCATTAAGATATCAGGCAAATATTAAGTGAGTTTAATCGCAGGTTGTATATTTTATTAAATTTATGGTTCTAGGCTATTGCCGCATAGCAAAAAACCACCGATTCAAGAGAATACAGTGGTTTTAATGGTACACTTTATTTACGTGTAATATTTCTTTGCCGAGCCCATTGTTGAAAACGCAGGCTGGTGTGCAGTTCGATGCCATGCAGGCCAAATCGCTGACCCGATGCAACGGCAAGCTTATATTTGGACAATCCGCTTCTGCGCTGAAATAATGATTGGCTCACTGCATCCCATTGAATCCTGTTGCGAGGAATGATGGCTGTGGTTTTTGCAAGCACTCTTGAACGGAATACTATATGAGTGTCAATGAACGCCCATCCTGCGGAACGGAATCGCCAGAACGCTAACGCCGCTCCGATAGGTATCAACAAACTAGACACCCAACCCCAAGGTACAAACCAGCACACAGGTATAACTATTATACTCAGGGGTATTAAGCTTCTCAGCAAATAACCCCAAACAGCTTTTGAGGGCAGAGGTTCCCAAGACATGTGCGGCAGTACAGCATATTCTGGAATAATGTCATGCAAAAATGCATTAACATCCGAGGCCCGCATCAACGGGAATAGTACAGATTGCTGCGTTTCACTTGTCCCTCCAGCACTTCCAGCACTTTCGATATAAATCGCAGAATAACCTAAAGGACCGCGGACTACCCCGTCAACGATTCGTATCGCTTGAATTCGCCTAAGTGGAATGCTGAATTGTCTTTTGGAGATGAGACCGCTTTTCATTAAAATTTGTTTATCCGTTCGCAAAACCTCAAAATTAGCATACTGCAGAACTGTAGCTAAGATGGAGAAAAACCAACTGAACAACAAAAATATGAAGAATAGTAATAACACAATCGAAAATGTAGGCAGCAAGAAAGACGAACTGGCAATCATCTGTTCCACGTCAATAAATTCCATCATCTGGGAAACAACGGGTGCTATGATCGCTAGAATCAGTCCGAACTTGCCTGAGGTAGCGCCTGCAATGAGTAAATGACGAACAGGTAAGCTTCGCTTAACCATCCTGTTGGTTTGATCCTCTACTGCTTCCAAGGCGTTGGCCATGCTGATATGATCAGGCTTCTTCCAGCACTCCTTGATTCGCTCAGCCTCTTCCCAGGTTACGGCTGATAAGACAGCCTCAGGTTTAGTACCGCCTGCTGTCTCGATTTGGACTTTCACCACACCGAACAAGCGATGAAGCAATCCTTCGGACAAATCTATCGATTGAATGCGCTCAAAGGGAATGTATTTCGTATTACGAACGATGACGCCTTGCTCGACCTTGATTTCTTGGTCATCAACTGTATATGTCGTGCGATACCAAGTCAACCAGCCCCATAAAGTAGCGACAACTACAAACGCTAGCCCCGCTATAATTTCCCACATAAATATAGAATCTACACCATCAGAACCTGATTTTCGAAATATGAATGAGATGATAAACACAAGCATAGGACCGATCAGTTCCTTAACAAATTTCAGAAAGCCCAGTGCAACTGTTAATGGATGTAATCTTCGCCTAGACATCTTCATAGGAAACCCTCGCCCATTCAGCAATACGGTCACGAAGCTCATCGGCGGTAACTTGATCGAGTGCAGGAATGTCATGGCTGCCCGCAGCTGTTGCAAAAGTAACTGTAGACAATCCGAATTTCTTAAGTATCGGTCCTTGCTTTGTATCCACGTGCTGGATTCTAACCATAGGGATGATCGTTCGTTCGATAAACCATATAC
>CAYUSG010000101.1:0-14196 GCA_964447355.1 uncultured Paenibacillaceae bacterium | reverse complement strand
GCCGTCTTTCCATGTCCCATCATGCAATGAAACATCTTATCCGGTGTTAGCTAACGTTTCCGCTAGTTATCCCAGTCTTATGGGCAGGTTGCCTACGTGTTACTCACCCGTCCGCCGCTAACTCTCAGGAGAGCAAGCTCTCCATCAAGTCCGCTCGACTTGCATGTATTAGGCACGCCGCCAGCGTTCGTCCTGAGCCAGGATCAAACCCTCCATAAAGTGTCTGATTATGGCGATTTGATCCGTGGATCAAACTCTCCATAAAATGTTCGATTATGTCGAAATTGATCGTAGATCAAACTCTCCATAAAAGTTTATAGAAGCTTGTCTTAAGCTCATAGTTTAAAACCAATTTAAAGCATTAACAGGTTTCAATTTAAATCGATGGCAATTTGTTTAGTTTTCAAGGAACTTAAACTCGTCTGTCTCGCTGACAGGATTATATCTTATCAGCTATGGAATCAAAAATCAAATTGTAATGTTTTCCAATGACATTCGATATTTGATTTGCTTCTCTTCATCAGCACGGTTGTTTTACCTGCCTCAGAAGCGACAAGAAGTAATATACCACGAAACCAATATGAAATGCAAATGTTTTTTAAAACTTTTTTGAAACATTGTAATGAGAATAGCTTTTCCTGAAACAATTCAATGTTAGAGAGGTTAAGCTAGTACTCAATATTTCAACTTCATACATAGATTCACATATACACAATAATCCCGACTCTTTTCAAAGTCAGGATTATTGTTTACTGCAATCTTTATTCAATACGCTCCATAAATTCAGCCTCAGACAGAACAGTTACACCTAATTCCTCCGCCTTAGTAAGCTTACTTCCTGCACTTTCCCCTGCAATCACGAAGTCAGTCTTTTTCGAGACACTTCCCGTCACTTTAGCCCCTGTTGACAACAGTTTCTGCTTGGCTTCATCTCGCGTCATCTGCTGCAAGGTACCTGTCAGCACTACCGTCTTACCTGTAAAGATGGTCTCTTGAGTTTCACTAGAAACTGGCTCAGGCGCTTTCGGATTAACGCCCGCACTCAGCATCCGCTTAATGCTCTGCTGTATCAATTCATCTTCAAAAAATGTAACAATACTATCTGCGACAATGTCACCTACATCATGCAGCGCAACTAAGTCATCACGGCTTGCCTGCATAACCGCCTCTAAGTTGCCGAAATGATCAGCTAATACCTTTGTCGTTGTCTTCCCCGTATTCGGAATCCCTAGTGCGTAGAGGAACGAAGCTAAATCACAGGATTTACTTTTCTCGAATGCATCGATTAATTTTGCTGCCTTCTTCTCTCCGAAACGGTCAAGTCCCAGTAAATCCTCCATTGTAAGCTCGTACAGATCGGCTGGATCTTTTACATTTCGCTCATTAAAGAGCTGCTCTGCCGTTGCTTTGCTGAATGTATCAATATCCATAGCATCCCGTGAAGCAAAATGCGTAATCCGCCCAATCATCTGAGGCTTACAGCCCAGCTTATTCTCACAGAATAAATGAGCTCCTCTCATCACCAACTCGGTACCGCAAGCAGGACAATGCGTAGGATAAATGATTTCCTCACCGTCTTGTTCCTCTGTCACTTTACCTAGAATTTCGGGTATAACATCGTTGGACCTGCGAATGAACACCAGTGATCCAAGCGCATATTTTAAATTTTTGCGTTCTATATCTCCTACATTGTTGAGGGTACATTTCTGTACAGTGACGCCACCGATATCTACGGCTTCAACTCTGGCAAGCGGGGTCAATTTACCCGTCCGTCCCACCTCAAAGCTGACGGATTCCAGAACGGTTGTCGCTTCTTCTGCCTCAAATTTGTACGCAATAGCCCAGCGCGGGAATTTCTCTGTATACCCGAGAACCTCCCTCGTCCGCATGTCCGTGATTTTAACCACAGCCCCGTCAATTAAATAATCTAATGTGTCACGCAGAGCCGTGATGTGCTTCAATTCTTCAATGACCTCATCGATCGTATCAACAAACTTGTTATTAGGATTAATCTTAAAATGATTGCGTGCTAAGAAATCAACCATGTCCTTATGATTATCAAACTGCACTGAATCTGAAAAGCCCACATTATAAATAAAAGCATCCAATTTGCGTTTTGCCGTAACCTGAGGGTTTAAATTGCGCAGCGCACCCGCTGCGGCATTACGAGCATTCTTCAAAGGCTCATCAGCCGTTTTATTATAAGCCTCCAGCACGGATAAATTCATAATCCCCTCGCCTTGAATCTCGACCGTACCCTCCTGGTCTGGAAGTTGCAGCGGAATCGAACGAATGGTTTTTACCTGTGCCAAAATCCCTTCACCCACAACGCCATTGCCACGGGTAGCCGCCTGAACCAATTGTCCATCCTGATAAGTGAGATTTAAAGTAAGTCCATCATACTTCAGTTCTACTATAAAGGTTGGTGCAGGAAGAGGATGTTCTGGATGTTTGTTATTGTGGTCCGCTATTAATTTCTGGACTCGCGCGTGCCATGCCAACAAATCTTCCACAGTTTGGGCCTTATCCAAGCTCCATAGCCGGGCAAGATGGCGATGCTCCTCAAACCCTTTTAGCAAATCACCCCCGACACGCTGAGTAGGAGAATTAGGCAGCACTACTCCCGTCTCACGCTCAAGCGCAACTAACTTGTCATATAAAGCATCGTATTCTTGGTCACTAATCGCGGGTTGATCTAATGTGTAGTACTGCACATTATGCTTATGAATTGCGTTAACTAACTGTTCCATGAGTTTCATTTGATCCGACACGGCAACATCTTCTCCCCTTCAAGGAAGATAACACTTCCTAAAAATAGATCTACTTCACACCCATACCTATTCTTCCACTTTAGTAATAGGCGCAAACTGAGCCAATAAACGCTTAACGCCAACAGGGGCAGGGAAAGCGATTTGCAGTTCCGTATCACTGCCTGAACCCTTCACTGCAACGATGACGCCCGTCCCCCATTTCCCGTGCGACACTTTATCTCCCGCTTGGAATAAGTCTGGATTATTGGGCTTCGACTGCCCTGCAGTCGTTACTGTTACACCCCGCGTTGGAGCAGACGACGCGGGTCTTGTTCCGAAAGCTGAGGTAGATGCTGGTTGTCCCCAGCCTCTAGCATTCCCTTGACTTTGGTAACTGTAGGAAGTCGCTGAGCGACCTGAACCAATAGTTCCTCCCGGGGACATCATTTCCTTCAAATGATCCGGAATTTCCTTAAGGAATCGAGACGGTGCATTCATCGCTGTACGTCCGAACAACGTCCTCATTCTGGCACATGTACAGAACAACTTCTCTTCAGCGCGGGTGATGCCAACGTAAGCTAAGCGGCGTTCTTCCTCCAGTTCTTCATCATCCATAAAAGCACGGCTGTGCGGGAATACGCCTTCTTCCATACCGATAATGAACACAATCGGAAATTCGAGTCCTTTGGCACTGTGCATTGTCATTAACACCACAGCATCCTCTGGCTCTTCATTAGGATCTTGATTCATCGTATCAATATCTGCAATTAATGCCAGATCAGTAAGAAATGATATGAGCGTCTTGTCTTCATTGCGCTTTTCAAAATCCATCGTCACTGACAGGAACTCGTCAATGTTCTCTAATCTGGACTTTGATTCAAGTGTGCCTTCTCGCTGCAACTCCGTTCGATATTCAGTCATTTCAAGCATTTTCTCAGTCAATTCAGTAACCGAGAGGTAGTCCTGCATCGCTTGCAATTGCTTCATCATATGACCAAATTCCAGCAGGGCGCTGGCTGCTCTGCCTGTTAATTCGGTTTCATCAATGAATTGCAGCATCTGGAACATAGAGATACCTCTCCGCCCTGCAGCTTCCGCTAGCTTATCTAAGCTGGTGGCGCCAATACCCCGCTTAGGCACATTAACGATACGACTGAAACTAATATCATCATCAGGATTGGACATTAAACGCAAATAAGCAAGGATATCTTTAATTTCTTTACGATCATAGAACTTGATTCCGCCCACGATTTGATACGGGATGTCGGATTTAATCAAAATTTCCTCGATCACCCGAGACTGAGCATTCGTTCGATATAAGATAGCATGATCACTGTAGCGTTTGCCTTCTTTGTGATTCTTATGAATTTCACCCGTAATGAAATAACCCTCTTCATGCTCCGAATCCGCTTGATAGATTAATAGCTTGGAGCCTTCGCCCTTGTCCGTCCAAAGCTTCTTCGGTTTACGTCCTGAGTTCTGCGCAATGACGCCGTTAGCTGCATTCAAAATATTAGCTGTTGAACGATAATTCTGCTCTAATAGAATCACCTTGGCGTTGGCGTAATCTTTCTCGAAATTTAGAATATTACGAATGTCCGCCCCGCGCCATTTATATATCGACTGGTCGCTGTCGCCTACCACACAAATGCGGTGATGCTTGTCCGCGATCATCTGGCATAACAAATATTGCGCCCGGTTCGTATCCTGGTATTCATCCACATGAACATACTGAAACTTGTTCTGATAAAACTCCAGCACTTCCGGCATGTCCTTGAAGAGCTCAATCGTCTTCATAATCAAATCGTCAAAATCGAGTGAATTATTGCTCTTAAGCTTCTTCTGATACAGCTTGTAAACTCTGGCGACCACGCCTTGAAAATAATCCCCTATACGCTGCTCAAATTGCTCCGGGGTCACAAGTTCATTCTTGGCACCGCTGATCGAAGCTTGTATCGCTTTAGGATCAAATTTTTTACTATCAATGTTCAATTCCTTAAGACAGGTCCGAATAACTGACAGCTGGTCCGTACTGTCTAAAATCGAAAACTGACTGCTGTAACCAATGCGTTCGATATCCTTGCGCAATATACGAACACACATCGAGTGAAAAGTAGACACCCAAATATCTCGTCCCATAGGGCCTACCAGCTTGGACACGCGTTCCTGCATCTCTCTAGCTGCTTTATTCGTAAAGGTAATAGCGAGTATACTCCAAGGTGCAACCTGCTTCACCGAGATGAGATAGGCAATCCGATGGGTTAAAACCCTTGTCTTCCCGCTGCCCGCTCCAGCCATAATCAATAAAGGCCCGTCCACACTTTCCACGGCCTCTCGCTGCTCTTTATTCAGCTTTAATAAGGCTGTATTCATATCAATCGGTTGGTTAAACATGTTATCCCCTTCCCACGTTTACTGGCCAATACATTCAACCAGCTTAACGGTTTCTAAAGCTTGATCTATGTTTTCGTATATAATATTCCCCACAACAATGGTATCTGCGATGCTGGCTGCTTGTTTGGCTTGCTCTAAACTGTGAATGCCCCCGCCATAGAACAGCTGTGCTTGATCACAAGCATGTCTTGCATGCTGAACCTTCTCTAAATCCCCGAACCGACCGCTGTATTCAAGATACACAATATCCATACGGAATAGGTGGTCCGCCATTTTGACATAAGCGGCTAGATCCTTGTTGTCCATCTGCGTTTGCGCCTGGGTCTTCTTAGCAACGGTTGAATGCTCATGAAGAACGATGTAACCTTCAGTTACTATCTGCTCCCACTGAAGCCAAGGTCCAAGCTCTTTTACAGCCTGATGGTGCTTCCCAATCACCCAGTCGATATCCTGAGTATTTAATATAAATGGGATAAAATATAAATCAAACCCCGGCACCACTGCGTCTTGCTCCGAGACTTCAAGTACACAAGGCACTTCAAACCTTCTGATTCTTGACAGAAGATCAACAGTATTCTCAAAGGTGACCCCGCTGGAGCCGCCTACCATCACTCCGTGTGTACCTGAGCAGCAAATCTGCTCTAAATGTTCATCAGATATAGATTTATCCGGATCAAGCTTAAATACATGGCGCCACTGTTTCATTTGATTCTTCAAAAGCAGTCCCTCCGTGATGGTTTAATCATCCATTCACCAGTTTAACATGCCCCTCCATCTTATCAAACAAAACATGTGTTCGCAATGCAAAGAGGGCTTTTCAGCCGCATCTTTGCCAGCTGTAAAGCCCCGTTTCGGAAGAAGAAAATCCCGTTAATTAAGTTACATCATGTATTTACTTTGATTCAGGCTGCCGTGCATGTCATCCTCTTTGTCTGCCGTTGTCTTGTCAACTGGGCCCGTAGTATGGCTTGCCGTTTGGCGTGCAGCTGTGGTGTTAAACTCACTCTCTTTAGCCGCCGTTTGATACAAGCTCTCCTGAGGGGGTTGATATTGCGTGCTGCCAGCTGCCGAAGTCGATGGTCCGTGATTAGCCGCATTGGATTGTATCGCTGGTTGCCCTGCATGTATCGACGTTGGATTCGAACTCATGCTTGTGGCATTGTAATGTCTGGCGGGTTGATTATTGAAATCCGGAGACGACTGGGAATAAGCATGCTGTTGTACGCCTGCGGTTGCACTTGAATGAACCCATTGTCCAGGACGGACTGTCTGCCCTTGATCCTGCATGGAATAGAACGATTGATTCGTATTGTAATCATTATTCATATTCGCCGTATGCTGGTAGGCTTGACCTTGATGATTAGCTGTTTGATAGGAGCTGCCTGGATGGTTGGTCCGTGCGTAAACATTCCCTTTCGTTCCCATACTTTGCTCCATTAAGGTTTGGAGCTTATTCGCTTTCTGAGCATGGTTCTGAATTTCCTTGTGAATGTCTTGCTGCGGCGCAGCCGTTACCCCGCCATACATATTCTGCTGCTGCATCACCTGAAATAACTGCTCCTGCATGTGTAATGTTTGCTGAAGCTGCGATTCGAACGTGCGACGCAAGGTTGGATTCGAAGCCTCTAATGCAGCGGTGGTATATTCTCTTGCGGACCGTTTTAATTCAGATAAAATAAAGTTGGCGAAATCTTGATCTTGCAGCACAGAAGACTGCCCTGCGGTGTTCATCATAGTTGTCTGACCTGTACCAAATTGCTGCGATCCATAAGCTGATGGCTGCCCTTGCTGCGTGTGTTGTGTCATAGCTTGTTGATACATGCTTGTCACCTCCATTTCAAATATTAACCCTGTTGCTGCAACGCACTTAATAAATGTTGATAATTCTGAACATGCTCCTGCGCCATATGCTCGAACGTGTCTTTAAGCCGTTGATTCTGGCAATGAGCCGCCCCTTCGAAACACAGCTTAGTCAAGAGCTCCTCATTCTTCATACAGTCGGATATGTAGTTTAACTCTTTGGTGGACATCTGCTTTATGCCTTGCTCGTTATAATGGTGGTATTGACCTTGGACCATCATACCTTTCATCCCCCCTTCATTTTCCTTTAGCATGTGCAAATTTTGGTTTTTTCATGTATCAGGATTTTGCAATCTCGTATCTAAAATGGTTTTATTTTTTGAACAAATAATTAACCATCGGAAAATAAATACCAGCATCAAGCAGGATTTATAGCGAATATTGTCGAACATCTTCTGCACATCATCGAGAAAGAGGGTTTTTACTGCTATGTCAAAACACACTGCCCTTGAACACTTATCCTTTAAAGAACAAGATGTAGTGCGACGCAACAAAGTTGTCCTTACCGCCATCTCTATTATCACCGCCATGAGTTATCTGTCCGTCTTCACACTCGGGGCAGATATAGAGACCTACATCATCTACATGTTAGTTACACAAGGCCTTACTTTAGCGACCTTTGCCACGCTTCATTTTAAACGCAAGTGGATCTTGTCCATCCCTTATATTGCCGTCACGGGTTCAGCGGTCAGTACCTGTATTACACTTATGATGAGTCCATCATCCACCAATGTTTTTTCGATTTATTATTTAAGCATTCTCGCTCTCATCTATATGAATTTCAAAATGACGCTTGTCGTCCAGATCTTTGGTCTAAGCATGCTGATTTATATGCTATATGGACAACAGGTCGCGGTGGAAGCTGGCGCACAAGCGACATATATTATCTACTATGTCATTATTTCAATCCTAATTTTCTCCTTGCAGAAAGTAACTTCTCAGCTTATGGGACAGATGAACGGGCTCCACCACGAAACCGAAAACCTTATGAACCAGCAAAAGGAACAAAAGGAAGCGGTACTTGCCCATGCCAAGTCTGCGTCCAGTCATATGACTGATATTTTTAATACCAGCGAAAATCACGCACATGCATTCGTGGAGATGAATGCCGCCTTCCAAGAGATTGCCAAAGGGGCCAACACTCAAATGGAATCCACCTTGGACATTAACGAATCGGTAAAAAAAATGACAGACCTTGTGAAACGTATAAACGCTTCCAGTGAATCGCTGCAACGCGAATCCGAGGAGGCCAATCAGTTATCCGAAGCTGGAGAATCACAGGTCAATCATCTAACCACGACGATTCAACAATTCAAGCAGGAAATGGACAGCATGTCCAACGAGCTTAATCAGTTGATACACAATCTAGAAGAAGCAGGGCAGTTCAGCAACACGATCAAAGAAATTGCGGCACAAACCAATCTGCTTTCACTGAATGCCTCGATTGAGGCCGCACGCGCGGGCGAGCATGGGCGGGGATTCTCAGTCGTAGCCAATGAAATACGCAAGCTGGCTGACATGACAACCAAATCGGCAGATCGCATCTCGGACCAACTGAATGCGTTCCATAACCAATCCCATCAAACTCACGAGAAGATGCAGCAGGTTGCAGAACAAATGAACCGAAGCTACGAAATGACAGGACAAACCCGTACATCTTTTGGCAGCATCAACCAGGCCATTCAATCCTTAAATGCTTTGTCCGAACACAATCAAACGTTAATGCAGGAGCTCTATCAGACGGTTGCAGTGGTCAATGATTCAACTGGACAGTTGGCTTCAGTCAGCGAGGAAACGAGCGCTTCACTAGAGGAACTCACAGCTACATTGGACAATTTATTAAGGGCCAACCAAGAAAGCTTGAACACCATGAGAAAAGTAGAGTCCAGCTTGAAGCAACTGGCATAAGCCGCGTTATAAACAAACTGCACCCCGACGGTTAGATTGTATCTAACCATCGGGGTGCAGTTCTTTGTTAATGAATATTATTTCACCAGCTGTCCTCTTGTGACACCTAGCTGATTGGTAGCTTTCAACTGCTTCCACACTTGTGAGCCGCTAACCTCTCCGCGTAAAGCACGTTTATACAAATCAAGCACTTCTAACACTTTATCCGCATCCTCTTCCAGGAACTCCACACGGTAAGAGCTCACACCTAGATCAAGGAAATGCTGGAGATACTCCGCGCCTGACTGTTCTATCGCATTGTAGACCGTATTCCTGCAGCCCTCATCTACCCGCACAGGATGAGACATCCCTATACGGTCGCGAAGGGAGGCACGCTGCTCCTCACAAGGCCGTCCACAGTTCGTGTAATCGGTGCCTTCACTGAGGAAGGTACAGTACACACAATGCTCTGTATGAAACATCGGTAAATGCTGATGGATGACAATTTCGATCGTGCTGGTGTCAGCACGTCTCAACAGATCAACCATCTGTTGAATATTCAGATCGTATGAAGGCGTTATAAGTTCACAGCCGGCATCAACGAACAAATCTGCCGTTTTGTGATTCGCTATATTCAATGAGAAATCACCGATGAATTTTGGATGATTCCCGCCATGTTCCGCCGCATACTTCATGAAATAATACATCGCACCCGTGTTTCGAATTAGAATACCATCAGGGTTTAACTTAAGGATGTTGTTAAAGTACCCAGTCTCTCCCGGCATATGAATGCGAGGCGTTGCTAAGGCTATCTTCTTGCCTGATCCCTCAACTGCTTCAACCGCGGCAGGAAACTGCTTAATAAATTCAAAATCTGCATAGATCCATTCTACATCTGTGGTGACAGCTGCTTTGACTTGCTCTAAGCTGCGGCAAAGCACAGTGAGCTTCGCTTCTTCTTTAGCCGTATCTGCACGCGAGGCGGCATCAGCATACACTTCTACCTCACGCTTGATGTAGATTGGCGGCTTACGGCGCTGTTCTTGCAGCATTTCAGCCGCTTTACGCCTTAATGCGTTAAGCTCACGAATCGGCAGGATCACATCGCCTTGAATGTCGTTATCTAATCCGGCCAAATAAAACAAAGTTCCGCCTAACCTTCCCAGCTGCTCCTCCAGCAGGGCCTCGTCCATCGGGCGCTTCTCTGCCCATTCAAGCGCCAGCTCTGAATCGACCTGAAGGGTGTATCCAGTTTTAACATCCGTCCACCAAGTCATCAACGGTTTGCCGACCATTGCTTTTACTTTAACGTGAACAGGAAAAGTGCGATAAGGCTTGTCCGTATCGTAGGACTGGCGCAGCCGCTTATCAAGATGAGGGTCGTTCGTCTTCCAGATGCGATCCCCAACGTGCACCTTGCGTAGATCGACATCACTGCGGCCTGGAACGATCTCAATCGTTCCTGCTTTGACCTCGCCTTCTAGCTTCGTCCCTTTTTTGCGCAAGTCATAAACTCGACCGCCCTCCTCCTCTTGAGTTGGGTCACCCGCATCAAACACAATGCCGTCGCCACGCTTTAGAGGGGCCTGTAATTCGCACAATACTCCGTCCTTTAACACTTGTTTTACGATGCCCAGGTAGACGCCGCGGCTTTTCGGGAAAGTTCCTTCCACTAACTGCTTGTTATCCGTACCTTTTAAGAAGCCGTAGGTGAAGCCTCTTGAGAAGCTTTGCTGCAGTTCGCGCACATCTTCTTGAGACGGTCTGGGGTCTCTGCCTTCGAAGTATTGATCAATTGCCTTGCGGTATTTGCTCACTACATTGGCCACATACTCCGGGCTTTTCAAGCGCCCTTCTATTTTGAAAGAAGCTACACCCGCTTCAATTAACTCAGGAACAATCTCCAGTACCGCCAGATCTTTGGGCGAAAGCAAATAGGCAATATCCCCCATTGGCTTATGTTCGCCATCTACCATCAAATCATACGGTAATCGACAGGCCTGGGCGCATTCACCGCGATTGGCAGAGCGTCCGCCCCACATTTCTGAAGTTAGACATTGTCCAGAATACGATACACATAACGCTCCGTGGACGAACACTTCCATCGGCAGCTTGGCTTGCTCGCCAATCGTTTGAATTTGCTTCAAATTGTTCTCTCGTCCCAGCACCACACGCTCAATATCAAAAGGCTTCGTAAACTCTACAGCTTCCGGGGACGTGATGGTCATTTGAGTTGAGCCGTGAATCGGAAAATCCGGGGATATCTCTCTAATGAGCTTCACAAGACCCAAATCCTGTACGATCAGCGCATCGACACCAGCATCCATACAGCTCTCCACTAGCCGCTTAGCTTCCGGCAGTTCTTCCTCGAATACAAGGATGTTAAAGGTGACGAATCCCTTAACACCATACATATGCAAATAAGACATAACCTCCGGAAGTTCTGACATCCGAAAGTTTTTGCCGCGTGCCCGGGCATTCATTTTTTCCACGCCAAAGAAAACAGCATCTGCACCGTTGGCAACGGCTGCTTTCATCGCTTCCCAATCGCCGGCAGGCGCAAGTAACTCTATATCGTCTCTTGTGATCTTCTTCATTTACACTCACACTACTTTCTTTGAACGCTTTCCTATTAGCTTAACCTATAACGCGAGGCGCTATAAGAATACATTTTCTTGAAGCTAGAAGCTTGAAAGCTTCGCTTCAACTTCACTCATTGTTGGTAATGCCGGTATCGCACCGCGCTTGGTTGTTGTCAGACCTGCAACGACATTAGCGAATCGGCACATCTCCTGTACTAAGTTCGCATCACTCAGCCGTTCAGCTATGTCCCCTGCTCCAATGGCCCGCTCTGAAATTTGATACAATAAGCCGCCTACAAATGAGTCACCCGCACCCGTCGTATCTACCACCTCAACCGATAGACCCGCTACATGGGTATCTGCCTGGCTTGTAATGATTCGGCAGCCTGCTCCGCCTAAGGTTACGATCACCGCCTGCACACCTTCGTCTAACATTCGTTTAGCACCTGTCGCAACATCCGTTTCGTATAGAAATGCTATCTCTTCCTCACTAACCTTAACGATATCCGCCATAGGCAGGTGAGCTATAATTTCCGCCCTCGCAGCTTCTGCATTAGGCCAAAGCGCAAGCCGCACATTAGGATCATACGAGATAACTGCACCCATCTTTTTAGCCCGCTTGGCCGCTTCTATAGTAGCGCTTCTGCAAGGTTCATGAATTAAGGAGACGGAACCAAAGTGGTAGATCGCTGCGTCATTTAACCATTCGTCTGGAATGTCATCACTGCGCAGGAGCATATCTGCCGAGGGATCTCGGTAAAATAAAAAATCCCGTTCACCGTCTTCACGCAAGGAAACAAATGCTAAGCAGGTATTGGCCTCTTGCGTTTCAATCAGCGCTGCATCCACCCCTTCAGCCTCTAAGGTTGCCTTCAGAAACGCACCAAAAGGGTCCTGTCCAATTTTTCCTATAAATCGTGAAGAGCCGCCTAATTTCGAAATCGCAGCCGCTACATTGGCAGGAGCACCCCCCGCAGCTTTTGTAAAGGCTGGAACATCCACAAGTGACAACCCATTGGTCTCCGGGACAAAATCAATTAATAATTCCCCTAAGCAGACTACCTTCTTCTTATCCATTTGCCGCTCCCCTTTACGAACACATTATAAACGCTTAACAATGGCTAATCCAAAAGTTGAGCACTAACTATTCTCCATTATGCCTAATACACATAAACACTACAAGACTTATACGTATTTAGAGATTGCTTCTTTAATCCCTCACGATAGAGTGATTGAATCCTAAGATGTATCTATATCCTGTGATATAATTTATACATCGGAATCAAAGTTCTGAATAAGAAATGGAGGTTACTGACATGAAATTGGGTGTTTTTGCTGTATTGTTTTCTAACTTACCTTTTGAAGAGGCCCTTGATCACATTAAAGCGCAAGGTTTAGATGCTGTTGAAATCGGAACAGGCAGTTATCCGGGTAATGCACATTGTAATCCTGAAGTATTATTGGCTGATGAAGGAAAGCTTAAGGCTTTCAAGCATGCGGTTGATTCCAGAGGACTGATGATTTCTGCTTTAAGCTGTCACGGAAATGCACTTCACCCACAAAAAGCCATTGCAGAGCCTTTCCATACCAACTTTATACAAACAGTCAAGCTTGCTCAAAAGCTGGAAGTGCCTGTTGTCAATACGTTCTCAGGATGCCCTGGTGATCACGAAGGAGCCAAATACCCTAACTGGCCTGTCGCTCCGTGGCCGCATGATTATCAAGAGATTCTGACATGGCAATGGGAAGCGAAGATTATCCCTTATTGGACTGAAATGGCAAAATTCGCAAGCGAACATCAGGTTAAAATCGGTCTTGAACTGCATGGCGGATTCTCTGTACACACCCCCGCAACGTTATTAAAGCTTCGGGAAGCAGCCGGGGAAACGATTGGTGCTAATCTTGATCCCAGTCATATGTGGTGGCAGGGAATTGATCCGGTTCAAGCCATTCATGTCCTTGGCAGGGCCGGGGCGATTCATCATTTCCATGCCAAAGATACTTCCATCGATCCCGTTAATATCCATAAGCATGGGGTAACGGATATGCAGTCCTATGCGAACATGCTGGATCGCGCCTGGCAATTCCGCACCGTCGGATACGGCCATGATTTAAAGGTGTGGGCCGATATCATGAGTGCCCTGCGCTTAACGGGTTACGATTATGTGGTCAGCATTGAACACGAAGACGGCCTGATGTCCGTTGATGAAGGATTCGGCAAAGCTGTAGCAAACCTTCAACAAGTGTTGATCCGTGAACCGCTTGGGGATATGTGGTGGGTCTAACCCCTGTTTTCCTTATAAAATTAGAAAAACGCCTCTTGGACATATGGCCAAGAGGCGTTATTGTATGCAATGCTACAGCTTACCTACCCAGTTTAATACCATCATCGCATCTAAGAAAAGAAACACAAGCAATGCAACGGATGCAAAACCGAGTGCAAACAAGTTTCTCTTCGGCTGCTTAAATTGACGAACCACAGCAGCGAAAATAATGACAGTAAACAGGATCATAAAGATATCCCAAGGATCAAAATTAAATGAAGATGTTTGTGTTGCTGCCTCTGCCAAAAACATTAACTGGCCCTCCTTTATTTCATTACCCATCGGGTAGTCCGAAGTGTACCTATCTTTATATATGTTATATTTATCCCACTCATTATGCAAGTTAAATCTATACAGTGTAACAACTTTGTCACGAATCAAACGTGTTATAAAGCAAAT